>DAOTTI010000071.1:0-35699 GCA_034437795.1 Chloroflexota bacterium
GAGGCTGGTGGCCTGGAGCTCGTGGAAGCTCAGGTAGAAGCTCTGGAACAGGGGCCAGGCCATGAAGATCAGAAACCCCAGCAGCCAAGGGGCGACGAAAAAGTACCCTTCCAGCGCGCGGCGCTGGGAGAGCGTCAACTGCCGCCGGCGGCCCGCGACGGCCGGCATCGCCGGGCGGCGCACCGCAAAGCGAAGCGCCATAGTTCCTCCTCGACGTCTACTCGCCTGAGGGCGGGCCGCTCGCCCGCCTCTCGCGAAGGCCAGGAGGCCACGCCCCGCGCCAGTGCAACGTCCTCTCTCTCCCTGATCGGCGCGGTGGCCAGTGGTGGTGGGGCTGAGCGGCCCGTCCTGTGGGTTATAGTACCCCCGACTCGCGGCCGCCGCCGTTTCGAGCAGGTCGCAATCCCGGTTGCAAGTCGGTTACAGCAGCAGTGCTGCGCGCTCGGGGAGCACCGCCACCGAGAAGGAGACGCCTGTCGAGGTTGCAGACCGGTTACGGCAGCCACCGGCCAGCCACGGCCGGCGGCTCCTCCAGGATCCAGCCTCACCTGGATTCGGATCCCTGTAGACGTGGCCCGACTTTACACCAGGCGCCACTGCCCCACAGGGGCATCACGGATTCCTGTGGCAATGGCCCGCCTTTCCATGCCCCGCTGGCGCCCCACAGGGGCAAGACCGAGTAGTCGCCGAGTATTCACGGGCGGCGCCCTCACCGCCGCCCGCTCCGCGGGCTCCCACGCTCCCAGAGGGAGAGGGAACTGCTCCCATCGCTCGGCCACTCTGTTCCGAACCCTCGCCCCCGCCAACAGGAAGCGGAAACAGGTCGCCAGCCGGGGCCTGGCGTCATGCCTCTGCCGGGTACCACCGAACCGTGAAGACCGGATCCCAATCTGTGATCAGTCGAGTGAGCCTGGTCCAGCGACGCCCTGTCGCTCACCTGGAGCGGGGCGAGGCAACGGACCGTGCGTCAAGTCGCCGACACCGTTCGGAACCGAGACCTCCCCACTCGCTCCTCGCTGCTCGCCACTCGCTACTCCCTCACGCGTCCATCCGTCCGGCCGGCGCGGCGGCTCGCGGCTGCTCCAGGCCGTGCTCGCGGTACCAGGCACGCAGGGGCACGTCTTCGTCTTTGGGGAGCGAGAACGCCATCTCGGTGGCCCACCCGCCGAGCAGCTGCCACCGGATTGACCCGGGCTCAACCTTGGCCATCAACTCCGGCGGCTGCACGACGTAGTCCAGCGCCTTCAGCCACCGGTAGCTGTACCCCATGAAGATCGTCTTGCGCGTGATGTCAGACAGGTTTGGCCCGACGGCGTGGTAGATCCGGTTCTCGAAGAGTATGGCGTCCCCCGGACGGGCCAGGATCTCGATCGCGCCGTCTGGATCGACCCCGCCCTCGCTGCGCGGGGGCGGGCCGATGCGCTTGTGGCTGCCGGGGATGAAACGGGTGTTGCCGCGGCCCGGCTCCGAGAGGTCAGAGAGCACGTAGCAGATCTTGACCCGCAGCCGGGGCAGCGGCTCGGGGATCTCGTGCGTGGCGATCCCCCCATCGCGGTGCCAACCGATGGCCTTGAAGGTCTCCGGCGTCCCGGGCGGCTGGGGCGGCCGGACGATGATGTGCGACGTATCAAGCTGGATGTCCCAGTTGAGCACCTGGGGTACCAGCGGCACCGTCGCCGGCCAGTCCAGCAGGTCGAGGAAGGCGTCGTCCAAGACGACGGCGTTACGCTTCTCGTAGGCGCCGGCGCGGTTCAGGCCCTCTTCGCGCCGGCCGCGCTCGAAGATGCGGTCGACGGCCGCCGTGACCCGCTCCAGCATAGGCCGGTCGAGCGCATCTGGGATGATGAGATAGCCGTTCTCGTCAAAGAACGCCGCCTGTTCCGGCGTCATGGCGCGAAACTGCATCGCCAGGCCTCCCTTGGTTCCTGCTTCTGATCCCTGCCTCTGGTTCACCCTACCCGCACCGCAAGGCGCGAGCGGCGCCAGGAGTCTACCTGATGCCCGCTGGGTGTGATCGGGCCGTCAATTGCCTTCCTGCGTGGGCTGAGCATTCGGGGCCGCTGCACAGAAACCTGGCTGAGAGCACGCCTCGTGCGGCGCGGGGGCTCACTATCCTGGAGCGGCCTGCCAGTCTTCTCGGCGCCGCCTTGCGCGGCGCCGCACCGTCTCGCCGTCCGGGGGCAGCCTACTGGCACAGCGTGTCCCGTGCTAGGCGCGAGCTCTTCCACTGCTCGTAGGTCTCGCGGAGCTGCGCCTCCATGCGCACCTTCACCTCCGCCAGGAGGGGCCCGGCCGCCACCTCCCCCGCCAGCAGCCGGTTCTCGGCTTCGGTCTGAATGTCCTGGAACCGGCGCGCGTCGACCACGTAGTGGGCCCAGTTATCGATGTGGTTACCCAGGTAGCCGGTCACGACCTCGCGCAGCGCGTCGATGCTCTTGAAGTCCGCGCCCGGCAGCTTGAACGTGAGGTCGAGCCATGGCTCGAAGGCATCGATCCGCGTCGGGGGACGCAGGGTGGCCTTGCTCCAGTCGAGCTGCCCTTCCTGGCTGGTCAGATACTTCACGAGCTGCCAGGCCGCCTCAGGGGCCCTGGTGAGATTGGTGATCAGCACGCAGTCGGTGAAGCTGAGCGCCTTATTGGTCACCTTCCAAGGGAGCGGGGCAATGCTCCACTTGAACAGGGTCACCTCGCTGAGCTGTGAGGTATTCCAGCCGGTGGTACCCCACATGGCGGCGCCCCCTTCGCGGAAGTGCCTGGTGGGAGCGCCGCGCCGAGGGGCGATCTGATACCGCATGGCCAGGTCCTGCCAGAACTGCGCACTTTCCACCACCTCCGGCGCGGTCCAGTTGCTCTCTCGGGCGATCCCCTTGGCGTACCACTCCTTCACCCACGGATCGCCGCCCCACAGGTAAGCCCAGGGATGGAACTGGCCGAACGGGAGGTAGCCATAGACCGCATCCGGCTGGCCCCAGTTGCGCGCCGTCCGCCGCCCAATCTCGAGCACGCGGTCCCAGGTCCAGGTCCGGTTCTTCCAGGTGGTCGGCGGGCGCGCTACCCCCGCCTGCTCCAGCAGGTTCACGTTGTAGATGGTCATATTGCCCAGCGTGGTGAGGATGGGTAGCGCCCACTGTCGGCCGCCCCGGCACATGTCGGGATCCTTCTCGAAGCCGCCGAAAGGCCGGAGGTCGAACTTGTCCCGCGCGATCAGGGGTGTGAGGTCCAGCAGCTTCTCCTGGGCGTAGAGCTGGATGAAGGTGCCCACAATGCCGTTGTGCACGTCCGGCGGCGTCCCCGCGGCGTGCATGGCAAAGACCTTCTCGTTCCAGACGTCGCCCGTGATCTCCAGCGTGATCTCGATGCGCGGGAAACGTTCCCGCATCTTGGGCAGGACGACGTTCTGCTCCCAATCGTTCTCCACCTGCACCGCGCGCACCAGCCAGGTGATCCTGCCCTGGGGCGGGCCACCGGCCGGAGCCGGCCCCTCCAGGCGCGCCCCTCCCATTGGCCCGCAGGCGGCGAGCGCGCCGGTTCCGATCCCCGCTCCCATGTGGGAGGCCAGCTTCCGTCGCGTCATGCGCATCGCACCGCTCCTCCGTGAGTGGCCACCAGCTCAGTGGCGCTTCCACGCCTGATCCGGGTGGCCCATGCTGCTGGCCCTGCCCTTCGTGGCGCATCCGCCAAACTCGTGGCTCTTGAGCCTCTCTGGCAGGAAGTGGCCCGGCGTCGCTGGATGCACCGCTGATCGATCCCTGCGCACCTCCCTCACCCTGCGCCAGGAGAGGGGCGTCGCGGCAGCTATAGCCTGTTCGGCAATAATCAGTTGGAGCCACCGCCGGCGTCCGCCACCGCCTGCAGCCGGTAGCACACGCCCAGCGGCCGCCCGCTACAGGCTACCGCCGGTAATACACCCGCAGCGCCCGGGCGCCACCGGCCCCACGTACGGACCGTCGGCCGGCTCCAAGGCTCAAATGGCGCCAATGACGCCAATAGCCTCTACGGCACAGTCTACATCCGGCCGCCCCCGGCGGCCACAGTGGAGCATGGCCACTGTACGCGCCGCTGATCCGGCTCTGACGCAGCAGGGGCAGACGTCATACCTCTCGGCTGCATTCCTGTGACCAGGCCTTCGCGGATACAGCGCAGGCTGGACATGTAGACGTTGGGGTAGCCTCGATTGTTCAGCCAGGCGGTTATCGTAGCCACGGAGCTACGCGCGAAGCGCTCCACGATCTGCCGGTGGCTCTGCGGGCCACTCTCCAGGATCGGTGGCGCGGGTGGCATGGCACGAACATTACCGGAGCGCAGCACGCCTATGCCCCCCAGCCGGGGAGGGCGTGGGCGCGCAGGTAGTCCAGGTTCAGCTCCAGGCCCAGACCGGGGCGCTTGGGCACGTGCAGCTCACCGTGGCGGATCACCAGGGGCTGGTCGATGAAGGCGTTGTAGAAGTCCAGGCGGCTGCGGCTGGTCTCCAGCTTGTAGAAGTTCGGCACCGTCATCATCACGTGCGCGCCGGCCAGCACGTTGATCGGCCCGCTGGCGTCGTGCGGCGAGACCGGCACGTAGTAGGCCTCTGCCATGGTGGCGATCTTCTTGAGCTCGGTGATGCCGCCCGTCCAGGTCACGTCCGGCATGATGAAGTCGGCCAGGCGCTGCTCGAGCACCGGCACGAACTCAAAGCGCGTGTGCAGGCGCTCGCCGACGCAGATGCGCGTCTGCACCTGCTCGCGCACCTGGCGCAGGGCATGGTAGCTCTCCGGTGGCACCGGCTCCTCGAACCACGTGATCTGGTACGGCGCCAGCCGGTTGGCCAGGCGGATGGCGGTGGGCACGTTGTACATGGCGTGGGCGTCGATCAGGATCTCCACGTCCGGCCCGACCGCCTCTCGGATCGCCGCGACGATATCCACTCCCTTCTGCTCGCCTTCCGCGCTGATCTGCCCGTCCAGATAGGCGGTGCCCTTGCCGGCCATCCCTTCCCAGAAGGGATCGGTCTTGATCGCGCGGTAGCCGTCTTCCACCGGCACGCGGGCGTTTCTCGCCGACTCGTCGGGGGTGGTGGCGTAGGGGAAGTGGGTATACAAAGGAACGGTGTCCCGCACCGGGCCGCCGAGCAGCTCATAGATCGGCAGTCCCAGCGCCTTCCCCCGGATGTCCCACAGGGCGATGTCGATCCCGCTGATCACTGCCGTGGTCGCGCCCCGCGTGCCCATGTAGGTGAAGGCGCGGAAGATCTTCTGCCAGATGGCCTCGATCCGAGCGGGGTCATCACCAATGAGCAGGGGCTTCAGCTCCCGAAGCATGGCGCAGATGGCGCGGTTCGCCACCGGGCCGGGGTAGGTGGTGATCTCACCCCAGCCGGTAATCCCCTCGTCGGTGTCCACCTGCACGAAGACGTACTGGCGGCCGCGCCGCGCCGGCGGGGGCGTGAGGCCGGCCACGGGCGCGCCCCGCGCCAGGCTCTGGCTGGCCCAGATGGCGCCGCCGGACTCCGGCGGGACCTCTACGATCCACGGCCTGACGTCTCTGATCTGCATCGTTCATTGCTCCTACGCTACGAAGGTTCAAGGTTCAAAGTTCAAGGTAGAACGGCGGGAGGCCTGCGGGTTCCGGCCTGGCTTCGGTTTAGAGGGGCAGGGGCCTGGCCCTCAGCTACCCGGGTCATAGGCGATCCTGTCCTGGACCAGAGAGAGCGCGTACCGCAGTAAGAACGCCTGCTCCCCAGCTACTCCAGGTCATAGGTGACCCCGAGGTGCGCGGCTAGGGCCGTGAGGTCGCTGAGGACGAATGGCTCGTACTGAATGCCGGTCTCCCGCTGGCGGCGGGCGGTCTCCTGCTCGATGTCGCCTGGGGCGAAGAGGCGGGCCACCCCCGCCCTGGGCCGCGAGGTGCGCACCCGCTGCACCACCTCCTGGACGCGCGCGGTGAACGTCTCCAGCGGGCACACGGCGGCAATGTCCAGCGCCATGAACCAGTGGCTGCGTCCGGCATGGGGGACATCGGTCCGGCCCAGGTCATAGTCGAAGGGCCCGCCGGCAAGCAGGGACGTGAAGAGGGAGAGCATCAGCGCCAGGCCGAAGCCCTTGTATTCGGCGATGGGGACCAGGCTCCCCCCATGCTGGCGGGCCTGGGGATCGGTGCTGGGCTGCCCATCTTTGTCCAGGACCCAGCCCAGCGGGATCGGCTGCCCCCGCCGCCGGTAGATGTCGATGCGGTTGCCGGCCACAACCGAGAGGGCCATATCCAGGAAGACGGCCTCGGCCACGCTCCCATCGGCGGCGAGGGCGGCGGGCAGCGCCCAGGCCGGCGGGTTATTGCCGGCGATCGGCTGCGTACCGCCCCAGGGGGCGAGCGAGGCGCCGGCGTTGGTCACGGCAAAGCCGGCCAGCCCCTGCGCCGCCGCCAGCCGCGCCCAGTAGCCGGACGCCCCATAATGGTTGCTCTCACGCATGAAGACGCAGCCGACGCCATGCTCCCGCGCCAGGGCGATGGCCTGCTCCATCCCATAGTGCGCGGCCACGTGCCCCAGCCCGCCGCCCCCGCTCATCTGGCGCAGCGCCCCCGCCCCGCCGGTGACGCGGATGTCCGGCCGGGCGTTGACGCGACCCGCCTGCACGGCCCGGACGTAGCCGGACAGGTTCTTCAGGCCATGCGTGCTGATGCCGTGCAGATCGGCGTCGGCCAGGGCCGTCGCCGCCTTCAGGGCGTCGGGGTCAGGGACCCCCACCGCGACGAAGGCCCGGCGCGCAAAGTCGACCGCTCGCTCCAGGGGGACGGCAATGGTCCCTACCCCGTTCATCTCGACCGGCATGATGTCCTCCTCCGCCTCCTGCTGGTCATCGCCCCGCGCGTCGTGCGTCGGCGACGCCCTCGACGCCCTGCGCTGCGCCTGCCGGAGCCTGCCGCTTGTCTGCTGCTCATCATCGCCCCGCGCGCGGTGCGTGCGGGCGGAGCGTACGCTCAACTCGGCGGCGCCGTCAAGTGCCGCCGGAGCGGGCGGCTAGCTGAACGTAATCACCTGGCGCGCCACCTCGCCCTGTTCGAGCAGGGCAAACGCCTCATTCACCTCGGCTAGGCCGATGCGGCGCGAGATCAGCTCGTCCAGCTTCAGCTTGCCGGCGCGGTAGAGATTGAGCAAGCGGGGGGCATCGTAGTGTGGCCGGCACGAGCCGTACATCGTCGAGGTCAGGCGCTTCTCCTCCAGCACCAGGCGCGCCGGCGAGATCGCCAGCTCCGCCTCCAGCGGGGCCACGCCGACCAGCATCGCTTCCCCGCCGCGGCGCACCGATTCCAGGCAGGTGAGCTGGGTGCGCGTATTGCCGATGACCTCAAAGGCGTAGTCGGCGCCCCGCCCTTCCGTCAGGTCCCTCACCGCCTCGGGGATCGACGTGACCTCCCGCGCGTTGAGGGTGTGGGTGGCGCCAAACTGGCGGGCCAGCGCCAGCTTGCTGGGGATCACGTCGACGGCGATGATCCGCTCCGCGCCGGCCAGTGCCGCCCCCTGGATCACGTTCAAGCCCACGCCGCCGCAGCCGATCACCAGCACGCTGGCCCCCGGCTCAACCCGAGCGCTATTGATCACCGCCCCAACGCCGGTCATCACCGCGCAGCCGACCACGGCTGCCACGTCCAGCGGGACGTCCTTGCGGATGGGCACCACGCCCTGCTGGGGCGCCACTGAATACTCGGCGAAGGTGGAGACGCAGCCAAAGTGGTGGAGCTCCCGGCCGCGGACGCTGAGCCGGCTGGTGCCATCGGCCAGGGTCCCGCTCCAGCGCATCCTGGTCCCGAAGTCGCACAACGCCGGCCGGCCCTGCTGGCAGAAGTAACAGGTGCCGCAGGCCGGCCGCCAGACCATGATCACGTGGTCCCCCGGCCGCACCGAGGTCACGCCCGTGCCAACCTCCGCCACCACGCCCGCGCCCTCGTGGCCCATCACCACCGGCAGCGGCGCGGGGAGATCGCCGTTGAGCACGTGCAGGTCGCTGTGGCAGACGCCGGCCGCTGCCATGCGCACCAGCACCTCGCCCTCTTTCGGGGGCTGCAGGTCAACGTCCTCGACCACCACCCTGCTCTTCGCCTCGTACAGGATTGCTGCTTTCACCGTCTTCCTCCGTTTCGCTCCGCGCTACCGGGCCCGCTCCTAGCTCCGCAACCGCTCCCGCACAGGCACGCCGGTCCCCGCCGGCGGCGCTATCCCCAGGATACTGCAGGCAACCGCCCCCGAGCGACTGCTCCGGCACGCACGCGGGCGCTCAACGGCACGGACCGGATGCTGCCAGCCCCTCCAACACAGGGACACGGAGACACAGGGACGCGGAGACACGGAGACGCGGGGAACGACCTCACCCCCTTCGGCCAGGGCCGCGCTACACCGAGCGAGAGGATGGACCTCACCCCCTTCGGCCAGGGCCAAGCCGCACGGCGGGGCGGCGTGGGGAATGGGTGTGGCGCGGCCCCGCCGTCCCCCGCTCTGACACGCAGAAGGGGGCGAAGGCCTTGGCCGTCGTTTCTCCTCGTCGGCGTGCCGGAGCGGCGCGGACGCGACCGAAGCAGGCGAGGGCTGCCCCTGTGCGCCGCGTGCCCCTCCCCGCGTCTTCGCATTCCCGTGTCTCCGCTTCGGTGCATCGGAGGCGCGGCCGCCGCGGGTGAACTGCTCTCCCCATGGGCCTCATTCCCCGCTCCGGCGCAGACAGGGGGCTAGCGGGGGCGTCCCTCGTCTCTCCCGGCGCCGCGCCGGCCGAAGGGAGTGAGGCCGCCATGGCGGCTGATCCGGATGGTTTGCGCCCGCCCCAGGGCATCGGAGAGGTTGCATGGCTGGTACAAATGTTCTATACTGGGTGTGAAGGAGGCGCTGGTGAGCGCGCAAGAGCCGGCCCCGATGAGAGCGACCATGGACACGGCGGAAACCTGGCTGGCAGCCCACTGGTGGCTCTTGCTCAGCGCCACCCGCGCCGTGCTCTCCGGCCCGCTCCAGGCCGGCGATGCCGAGGACGCCGCCCAGGACGCCGCGCTCGCCATCTGGCTGCACTGGGAAGATGGCTTCGATCCCCGCCTGGGCACCCGCGAGCGCTGGGCCTATGCCATCGCGCGGCGCCGCGCCATCGACTACCAGCGCCGGCACCAGCGCCGCCAGCGCGTCGCGGCGCGGATCCAGATGGATGGTCATGCCGCCTGGTGGGGCCACGGCGAACGAGCGGACGTGGAGCACCTGGTGGGGCAGCGGGACGAGCTGCAGCGGGCCTGGCGGGCGCTCACGCCGGCCGAGCGCCACGCGGCCACCCTGCTGGCCGCCGGCTACACCTGTGCCGCCGCGGCGGCGACCCTGGACTGCCCAGTGGGCACGCTGAAGAGCCGGCTGTGGCACATGCGCCGCCGGCTGGGCGCTGCCACCGCCGCCCCCGAGCCCGCCCTCTAAGCCGGCCCTGGCGCTGGCGTCCCAAGCTACCTCCAAACCGGTAATGCAGCCGGCGGCCCGAGCCTGGGTGGTGAGCCGGTAGCGCACGCTGCGCGCCACCCCGGCACCGCCACTTGCAGCGTCCCCGTGCCGGCGGCGCAACCGGCGGGCCGGCGCCGCAGGAAGAGGATGGGCGCCGGTTAGAAAGACCAGCCATAACAGAGGCTATGGTGGCGGCGTGAGAAGCGCGACAAAGACGCGCGGAGCGAGGATGGTCACTCCCTGCTAGCTGCCGGGGCGCTGCAGTTGCGTGTCGCCGATGACCAGGTAGTCGGCGCCAGCGGCAACCGCCGTAGCCAGGATGAGGCCATCTTCGGGATGCGCAGCCACACCTGAGACGGGAACACTGATCGGGAGAAACGTGGCCTGCCTATCCAACAGCCACAGCACGTCGGCGATGGCCCGCGAACTGAGCCGGCGACGAACATAGGGCTTCTGGAGGTTGCGGGCGACCTCGCCCAGAATGGGATGGGAGATCACCAGCACAAAGTGACCAGCTCTCCAGACACGGACGATCTGGCCGGGAAAACTCGCAGGGATGAGAATGCCGGCAAGGCCAGACAGCAACACGTTGCTGTCCAACACCACAGTCATCGCGTTCGGCGCGGAGGGGAGCGTCTCCGTGCCCGTTGTTCCTCACCGTCTTCCTGGGTGAGGCGCGCGACCTCGCGCTCGATCTCCTCGGGTGGCACGTCCTTGAACACCTCGCCGATCCGATCCAGCACGGCAAAGGGATCTCCCTGGCGTGCTCGGATCTCCCTCGGGTACCGGACCAAGTTGTCAGGCTGCTTACGTGCCATACGGATACACGGTAGCACACTTCGCAGCTTGAGACGGGCCGCGTCGACTAACGGCGCGGCCAGAAGCCCAGGTTCTCCACGGCCAGCGGCGTTCCCTCTCCCTGTGGGTGAGGGCTCCGCTCATGAAGGATCCAGGTTAGCGAGGCGTCAATAGACCCTTGGCCGCGCATGGAGAGCCGCAGGTACCGTCCAGAGACACGGAGCCGGGATGACCTGTGCTCTGGAGCCAACGTCCCCCGTCGACGCGCCGGTATCTGCATCGACGAAGGACTTCCCTGCAGATGCAGAGACAGCGGGCGAGCAAGGAACGACGTAGATAGCTAATCCAATCCAGTCGTCGCTCTCGTTCACGGCCTGGTGGTAGACGCCCGGCGGGAGATAGACGACGTCACCCTCGCGCACCGGATAGCGCTCGCCGTCCACGATCAGGGCGCCCCGGCCACGCAGGATGTAGTAGATTTGCTCGGCGCTGGGGTGGACGTGGTAGTCGGAGCGCTTGCCGCCCTGCAGCGCGTGGCGGGCCAGGCCGGTGATGCGCTGCAGGCAGGCGGCTGCCTGCGTATCGTCCGCGACAGCGCCGGGTTCTGCCCGCCCGCCGTGCGCCGGATTGAGCAGGCGCCACACAATGGCGTTGTCATGCCCCACGCGCGGCCCCACCTCGCGCCAGTTCCGGATCACCGGCTTCCCCATGTCTTGTCTCCTGAGTAGAATGACCCTACTGCTCGGTCAAGCACCACCACTTGCCGGATAGCGCCCAGATCGGCGCACGCTGCAGACGTCGCTTGGCCGAGCACTACTGCTGTGTGACCCGTCTTCTGAGGGAAGCCCCAGATCCATCATCCCCGCCTCAGATCACGGGTCACGTAGCGCTACTGCCCTATTTGCGGGCCTCCTGCGCCAGGTTGGTCAGCTTACGCTGCAGCTCCTCCATCACCGCCTTCACGTTCTTCCCTTCGATGACCACCTCGCGGATCGCGTCCTCGATCGCCCCCGGCGCGCCCGGCACCTCGGCAATGGAATCCTGCGTGCGCACGAACTGCATCTGGTCGAAGGTGACCCGCGCGTTCGGGCGCTCCTGGAGATACTGCTGAAACTCGGCGTTGGCCGTGGCGTCGGTACGCACCACCATGTAGCCCGTCATCTTGGAGAAGTAGACGGTGTTGGGCGTGGTGGTCATGAACTTCAGGAACTCCCAGCCGGCCTCCTTCTTCTCCACCGGAATGCTATTGATGATGCACAGCCCCGAGCCTCCGCCGGGCACGGCCCGCTGCTTCTGCTGGGGCATGAAGGCGGCCCCGACGCGAGCGGAGGTCCGCTCCTCCGTCTGGGTGAGTACGGCGGTGGACTCCACCAGGAAGGCGAGCTGCCCCTGCTGGAAAGCGGTGTTGGATGGCCCCACGGTCCGGTAGGCCCGCCCCACGCGATGGCGCTGCACCAGGTCGGCGAGGAACTGCATGGCCTGGACCGTCTCCGGCTGGGTTACCGTGGGATTGAACTTGTCGTCAGAGAGCTTGCCCCCAAAGGCCCACACCGCCGACTGGAAGGTCCACCAGTACCCCGCCACGGGAAAGACGAGGCGCGAGCCATCGGCGCTGTCCGGCTGCACCACCGCGGCGCGGGTGAGCTTCTGGCTCACGTCGACCACCTGGTCCCACGTATCCGGCGCCTTTTCCGGCAGGCCGGCGGCGCGGAGGTGGTCCTTGTTGAAGTAGAGCACGGGCGTGCTGCGCGCCAGCGGGATCTGGTAGAGCTTGCCGTTGATCGTGCCGTTCTTGATGAAGCCGGGCACGTACTTGTCCATCTGCGCGCTCCGGTCGGCGCGGGCGAACTCGTCCAGCGGATGGAGGGCGCCCATGCGGGCAAAGCCGGGCATGTAGGTGTCCACCGTCAGCAGCATCACGTCCGGCGGGGTATTGGCCGCCAGCACGGCGGTCAGCTTCTGCGCCGCCTGGTCGTAGTTGCCGGCGTGCTCAAGGGTGACCTGCACGTCCGAGCGCGAGGCGTTGAAGTCATTGGTGAGCTTGACCTGCGCCTCATGCCGGGGCCCCTCCAGCGACTTCCAGTAGGTCAGGTGGACCGGCTGCTTGAACGTGAAGCCGTTCGGCCCCAGGCGAGGCGACGCGCCGCCTGCTCCCCCGGCGCCGGTCATCCCCCGGCCGGCACAGCCGGCCAGTATCCCCAGGGCCCCACCGCCGGCCAGGGTGCAAAGCACCCGGCGCCGCGTGGTGCCAGACGGGAACCGTTGCCGCACCCGCATGCTCATCCTGCGCTCCTTCTGCGCGTCGTTCCTTCGCAGGTCCATCCGATCATCCATCACCGATCATCCAGCATTCGGCTGCGCACCTTCTTGCACACCCGTCAATCATCCGGCGCCCACCCCAGCTCGCGCCAGAGCGCGGGCGGCAGCAGGTGGTCCAGGCGCTCCAGGACGTACGCCGGCCGGTCCGGCTCCGGCGCCGCCCGCAGCAGCTCCACGGTGGTCTCGCCCGTCAGCACGACGGCGGCCGGCATCCCCGCCGCGCGCGCCATGCGCACATCCGTCGCCAGTCGGTCGCCGGCCATGAGGCACTCCGTAGCCGGCAGTGCAAGCACCTGCAGGGCGGTGCGGAGCATGATCGGGTCCGGCTTCCCAGTAGTCACCTCGCAACGAACGCCGGTGCACGCCTCAATGGCCGCGATGATCGCCGCGGCGTCCGGCTCGCCCCGCCCGCCGGGGAACGGGCAGTAGCGATCCGGGTTGGTGGCGATCAGCCGCGCCCGCCGGTAGTACCAGAGGGCATCGAAGGCGATCTGCAGCTTGCGGTAGTCGAAGGTGCGGTCGTAGCTGGCGATGACGAAGTCGATGTCCGCCGGGTTCTCGGAGATGCGGATGCCGGCGGCGCGGAGCGCCCGCTGCAACGGCGCCTCGCTAATCGGGAAGACGGTGGCGTCGGGATGGTGCCGGAGGAGCCACTGGACCATGGTGTACACGGTGTTGATCACCTCCGCCGCCTCAGCAGGGATGCCCAGCGCCCTCAGCTTCTCAGCGTACTCCTGCGGCTCCTTGGTCGGGTTGTTGGACAGGAACAGGATACGCTTGCCCAGCCGGCGCAGCGCGGCGATCAGGCGGCGCGCGCCCGGCAGCACCTCGTCGCCGAGGTAGACGGTGCCGTCCAGGTCGAAGATGTAGCCATCATACAACCGCTCTGGGCGGCGCAGGAGCGCGCCCCCGCTGCAGGTTGGCGGATACGTCGCCGACACAGCGCGATTGTACCGGCGGGGGCCGTACCCATGGCGATGTGCGCCGGTGGCGCATTCGTCCCTGCGCGTAGCCATGCCGGTCAGGACGGCGCCCCTCAACGTTGACGGATACGAGACAATTGTGCCTGCATACATCTCACAACCGCGTGCCCGCGCGGCCGGCGCGATCGCCGCGGGTACCGGTGGAGGGAAGTGGTCGCCTTGGTCGTCTCGTCCGATCGCCGCCGCGCGCTCCACGTCCTGCGGACGCAGCCGGTCGACGTGCTGGTCATCGGCGGCGGGATCATTGGGGCCGGCATCGCCCGTGACGTGGCGCTGCGCGGGTTCCGCGTGGCCCTGGTGGAGCAGCATGACCTCGCCTCGGGCACGTCGTCACGCCCGACCCGCCTGATCCACGGTGGCCTGCGCTATCTAGAGCTCTTCGACTTCGGCCTGGTGCGCACCGACCTCCGCGAGCGAGAGATCCTGTTGCGGGTGGCGCCCCACCTCGTCTTTCCTCTGCCATTTCTCCTGCCGCAGTACGGGCGGAACCTGTTCGACCGCACCAAGCTCCGGGTGGGGATGCAGCTCTATGACCTCCTTTCCTTTGACAAGAGCCTGCCCGGACGCCGGTGGCTCAGCCCCGCGGAGGTGCTCCAGGCGGAGCCAACCATTCGCCCGCACGGGCTACAGGGCGCCTGGCGCTACTTTGACGCCCAGGCGCCCCTGGTGGAGCGCCTGGTGCTCGAAAACGCCATTGACGCCGCCCGCCACGGGGCGCTGGTGGTCAACCACGCACGGGCGGCGCGGTTCCTACGCGCCTCCGACGGACGCGTTACCGGCGCCGTGGTGCGGGATCTGGCAGGCGGAGCGGAGATTGAGGTGCGGGCGCGCCTGACGGTAAACGCCACCGGTCCCTGGCTGGACCTCACCGCCGCTGAGGTCCGGCGGGGCGAGCGTCCCCTCCTGCGTCTGACCAAAGGGGTCCACCTGGTCACCCCTAGCGGCACGAGGCAGGCGCACGTCCTCTTCTCCCAGAGCGACGGGCGCCTGTTCTTCGTCGTGCCGTGGCTCGGCTACTCGCTGGTGGGGACGACCGATACCGACTACACCGGCGACCCGGGCGCAGTGGCGGCGGATGCGGACGACATAGCGTACCTGAGCACCGAGGCGCGCCGCGTCTTCCCGCAGGCACCCTTCGACCAGATCTACTACACCTGGGCCGGCGTGCGCGCCCTGGTCCGCACCGACGGCGTCGACGACGTGAAGGAGGGGCGGGTCTCGCGCAAGCACCGCCTGCTCGACCACGAGCGCTCCGAGGGCGTGCCGGGCCTCATCTCCATCGTGGGCGGGAAGATCACCGCCTATCGCACTATCGCTGAAGAGGCCGGCGACCTGCTCTCGCGCAAGCTCGGCCGGCGCACGCGCAGCTATACCGACCGTCGGCCGTTCCCCGGCGGCGCCATGGACAGCCTGCGCTCATTCGTCGACGGCGACCTCTGGCCACGGGCACGGGCGCTGGGGCTGGACCGCCACCAGGCCGAGCACCTGGGCCAGGTGTACGGATCGCTGGCTCACGAGGTGCTCGACCTGGTCGAACGCGACGCCGCCCTCGGCCGGCGCCTCTGTCCAGAACGGCCTGCCATCCTGGCGGAGCTGGTCCAGGCCGTGGAGCACGAGTGGGCGTTGACCCTGGCCGATTTCCTGCTGCGCCGGAGCGACCTCGGGCTACAGGCGGACCAGGCGCTGGACTGCGCGCCCCAGATCGCCGAGGCGATGGGCGACCTGCTGGGATGGGACGCTACCGACCGCGCGGAGCAGGTCGCGCGATACCGCGCGGAGATCGAACCGATGCGGCGCCTGAGCAACGTCGCACCCGGGGGCCGGGCGCCAAGTCCCCGTCCCGATCACGCCATAACACCAGCGGCCCCTCTCACGTCCCCATCCCGTAGGGGCGCACCTAGCGCGGATCCTTCACGAGCGGAGCCCTCACCCTCTCCCAGAGGGAGACGGGACTCGTCGCTGGCTGCGCCTACTCCAGGCTAGCCCTGCGGGTTCAGGCGCAGGAACTCGTTGATGGCCTGGGTGATGTTCCGCCCCGCGGTCAGCCCGTTGATCTCATTGGCCCACAGCTTATTCATCTCGGGGCTGATCGCTTCGGCGCGCAGCCGGGCCTCGTCCACGCACAGCAGGCGCAGGTTGGTGTAGCGCGCCTTGGAGATCAGTTCGACCGGCACCTCGGGCGTCTCCAGCATGGGGATCGCCTTCAGCGAGTCCTCGAAGACCTTCTGCGCCTCGGGGTTGAACGGCACCCCCGTGGTGGTGCGAGCGTCGATCTTCTGGCCTTCGGGGCTGCTCGCCCACTCAATCCAGGTCCAGCCGGCATCCGGGTTCTTGGCGCCCTTGGCGATGGACAGGCCAGCGGCGGTGTAGTCGGTAGCGTAGGTGGCGTCCTTGGGATAGGGCACCATCCCCCACTTGAAGTTGTTGATGGGCCGGTAGACGTTGATGCCGGTCGTCCAGCGGATGCGCATGGACAGGTGCCCGTCGAGGAAGGCCTGGTCCTCCCCGACGCCGAGCTCTGCGCTCATACTCCCCGGCGGGATCACGCGGTGCTTGTAGCGCAGGTCCTGCAGGAACTGGAGCGCCTTGGTCGCCTGGGGCGTGTCGTAGAGGCCCTTGGTCGGGACGAAGACGTCATCCACCTCCTTCCCGCCGGCGGCGTTCATCCACAGCCGCTGCTGGCCACCCCAGTCAAGCGCCACCTGGCTCATCTTGCCGTCGGGGCCCCGCTTGACCAGCTTGAGCGCCGCGTCGATCAGGGCGTTCCACGTCCACTGGTCGCGCTTCCACAGCTCGTAGGGCGTGGCCAGGCCCTCGCGCCGGAAGTGCTCGGCGTTATAGAAGACGAGCATCGGGGCGGAGCCACCGGGGATGCCCACGCCCGGCAGGCCCTGCAGCTTGCCCTTGTAGGTGATCGCATCCAGCGCGATCTTGTGGTACTCTCCCATCTTCAGCAGGCGCGACTTCTTCGCGCGGTCGTCAAGGGGCTCGACCAGCCCCTGCTTGCCCCACCCTTGCGCCCGCTGAAAGTCATGGACGAAGGTATCCGGCGGCGTGCCAGCGGTGATGGCGGCGATCAGCTTCTGCTCCATCCCCGACGGCTCCAGCGTCGTCTCCACCGTGATCCTGGGATAGCGCTTCTGGAACTCGTCGGCCAGGGTGCGGTACCGCTGGTAATAGGTCTGGTCGCCCCAGTGCCAGAAAGTCACCGTCCCCGCCGGCGCCTCATCGGCCGGTCGCGCGCCTCCTTGCTGCACCGGGCCGCAGGCGGCGGCAAGCACGCCAACGCCCGCCGCGACGGCGTGCCCGACGATAGCGCGGCGGGTAAGCTGGTTCGAGCCGGGAGCGACTGATGTGCGGGTCATGGTTTTGCTGCCTCCATTCTGTGTCGAAACGGTAACATGTTACCGTCGCCCGTGCAATGAGCACGCGCGGCAGGCGCGTACGCAAGAGGTCCTGATCGTGCCAGGCCATGGCCCCCGTCCCCCCTCTCCCACGTGCGAGAGACGGGGCGGCGGGGCCACGCCGCACACCCGTGGCCGGCGTTCCCCCGCTCCGTGTCGGAGAGGGGGCTAGGGGGTGAGGTCCCTCCCCTGCGGCGCCACGCCGCACGACCGAGGCCGGCGATCCCCTCTCCGTGTCGGAGCCGGGGCGGCGCGGCCACCGTGGGGGACATCGTCTCCCCATGGCCGTCGTCCCCCGCTCCCGCGTGCGGGAGAGGCGGCTAGGGGGTGAGGGCTGCTCCCCGCGTCCCCATGTCCGAGAGAGGCTGAGGTCCCCCGCGATGGGCCTTACACCCCCACGGGGCAGACGGTGGCGCCGCCGGGGTGGCGACGGTCACGGCACGCCAGCGGCGTAGCGCCAGGTCCGGCGCCGCACCTCGCGCGGCGGCACGCCAACCTCGGCGCGAACCAGGCGCGCGAAGTGCTTCGGGCTCTGGCAGCCGACGCGGGCAGCGATCTCGGCGACCGGCAGATCAGAGTGCTCCAGGAGGTGCACGCCGAGGCGGATGCGGGCGGCCCACAGATACCGCGCTGGCGTGATGCCCAGCCGCTGCCGGAAGAGGCGGACCAGGTGCTCCGGCGCAACGTGGGCCGCCTCGGCCATGTCCCGCAGCCGGATCGGCTCGCTCAGGCGCTGGCGCACCAGATCGCACACCGCCCGAATGGCGGGATGCTCGGGCGCGGCCGGGCGGCCGTTGCCGACGAGGCCCGCGGCGAGCGCCTCATCGGCAAAGAGCGCGAGGCTCGCGGTCGCGAGCCACACCGGCGACACCATCGGCGCCGGCCCCGCCGCGGTGCGCTCGGGCAGCGTGAGGATGGTCTCGATCAGACGCGCCATGGCCCGTGAGGCGGGGAGCGTGAAAGAGGGCACGTCCAGCAGCTCCAGGAGGGGGAGCGGCAGGACCGGCTCGTAGGTGGCGACGTAGCTCACACGCGTCTCTCCGTCGGGCGCAAACCGGAACGTACACCAGGGGCCCGGACGAAGCAGCGTGACCTCGCCCGGCGCGAGCCGCAGATCGGCGCCGTCCACTTCGATGGCCAGCCCGCCACGGTGGAGGAGGATCACCTCGTAGCCGGCTTGCTTTCGCGGCCCGAAGGCCGTGCCCGGCGGGAAGACCATCGTGCCGGCGCCGACCCGCGCCGCTGGGCTGGAGCCGTAGGCAGGGTTGGGGGCCGCCTTGAGCCGGCGGAGGTAGCGCCCCGGCTGGCGCTGGGCCTGAGTGCCCGGGGCGGGAGCGGAAGCCGCACTCATCACGCGGCACGGAGCATATCAATCGCAGTCACCTCTTGGTCAAGCCTGGGGGTTGCGAGCGCGCGCTGGCAGGCAGAGAATGGGGGCAAGACTGCTGGAGGAGCTTGACCGCGCCGGCCGGTGGCCTAGGCGCACCGGCTGGAGGCGATGCCCCTGCTCATCCACGACCGCGCCGGCCGGAAGCCGGCCCAGCAGACGATGGCGGAGGTCCGGCCAGAGATCGAGACCTTGCTGAGGGTGTATGCAAAAGATCCGGATACCGCCAGGCCATGGCCCTCGTTCCCCCTCCTCCGCACGCGGGAGCGGGGGCCGCGGGTGCGGCTTGGCCCCGACCGAAGGGGGTCGGTCTGTCCCCACCCCGGTCCGCCGCGACCAATGCGGAAGTGCTGCGCGCACCCCGGAGCACTGAGGGCTACCCGACTGTTGCGGCACAGGAGTGAGTAGCACACCCGGAAAGGAGCGCGCCAATGAATGGCGAACAGTCATCGGGACTGACAAAGGGAGTAGCTGAGAGTGGGCGCGGGGCGGTCTCGCGGCGGGGGCTGTGGCGGATTGGGGGCGCCACGCTGGCGATCGGCCCGGCGGCGGCGCAGGTCGCCAACTGCATAGCCAGGGCGTGACCAGGGCGTGACCAGGGCGTGGCCGGCATTGGCGCGCCGGCTGCCGGCGGGCCGGCGCCCGCACAGGCACCGGATCGTTTCCAGAACGGCATGACCGATCTCCGCTTTGGCGTCTGCGTACCCGTCTTCGCCATGCCCGGCGCCAGCTTCTTCCGCACGCCGGCCTGGACCGCGCTTGATCCGCCGGCCGCGCTGGACGCCGCCGTCCAGGCCGAGCGGCTGGGCTACGACTCGATCTGGGTGGCCGACCACCTCATCCTTGGCCAGGACGGCGCCATCCTGGAAGGCTGGACCACGCTGTGCATCATCGCCGGGCGTACGCAGCGTCTGCGCCTGGGCCTGATCCACATGGCCCAGGCCCTGCGGCCGCCGTCGCTGGGCGCGAAGATCACGGCCACGCTCGACGCCCTCTCTGGCGGCCGGCTGATCCTCTTCTACGACTGGGGAGGCGAGGCGGAGGCGCGAGCGTATGGCTTGCCGTATCCGCCGGAGGCGGAGCGCGTCGCGCGGCTGGACGAGGGGCTCCAGTTGATCAAGGCCCTCTGGCAGGCCGAGGCGCCGCTGGACTTCGCCGGCCGGTACTACACCACGGCGGGGGCCATCTGCCGCCCCAGGCCGGTGCAGCGCCCGCACCCGCCGATCTGGATCGGCGAGGCGCGCAGCGACGAGTGGCTGGACATGGTCTGCCGCCACGCCGACGGCTGGAACAGCACGCCAGCCAGCCCGGCGCGGCTGGCGGAGAAGCTGGACCGCCTGCGGGCGGCATGCCAGCGCGCCGGCCGCGACCCCGCGTCGCTCGAGATCTCCCTGGAGACGCAGGTGCTGATCGCGCCCACGGATGGCGAGGCGAAGGCCCTGGCGCGGGCCATCGCCGACCTGCCGGCCCCGCCAGGGCGGCGGGGGCGCTCCCGCGAGAACCTGCTGGCATACTTGCGCTCGGATGATCCGCGCCCGCTCGCCCTGCTGGTGCCGGACTGGCTGGCCGGGTCGCCGGAGGCAGTGCTGGACCAGGTGCAGGCGTACATCGCCCTGGGCGTGAGCCACTTTCTGCTCTGGTTCCTCGACTTCCCGTCGCTGGATGGGATGCGCCTCTTCGCCGAGCGGGTCGCGCCCCGACTGCGCGCACGATAGGAGAAGGACCCATGGACCAGATCAATCTCGCCATCGTCGGCTGCGGGGGGATGGGCACCCGCCACCTGCACGGCATGATGGAATACGCCGCCATTGTCGGGGGCTTGCGCGACCACCCCCCGTTTCGGCTGGCCGCCGTCTGCGACCCCAACGAGCGGAACGCCAATCTCCTCGCCAACACGGCGGCCGCCGAGCTGGGCGAGCGCCCGCGCGTCTTCGCCCGCGCCGAGGCGCTGCTGGACGAAGCGCCGGAGGTGGAGGCGGTGGACATCACCACCGAGCCCCGCCTCCACCACGACCTGGCCCGCCAGTTCCTGGAGGCAGGCAAGCACGTGCTGGTGGAGAAGCCGATGGCCCTCACCGTGGCCGGCTGCAACCTGATGATGGCCGCGGCCGAGCGTGCGCGGCGGGTGCTGGCGGTAGCGGAGAACTACCGCCGTGATCCGCTGGTCCGGCTGACCCACGCGCTGCTGGAGGCGGGCGCCATCGGCGAGCGGTGGATGCTCGTCGATGCCAGCGTCAGCAGCGGCGGCCGGATCGTAATCACGCCCTGGCGGCACAAGAAGGCGTACGGCGGCACGCTGCTCGATGTCGGGGTGCACAACGCCGACCTGATGCTCTACGAGTTCGGCCCCGTCGAGCAGGTGTACGCGCAGATCGCCCTCTTCGACCGCGTGCGCAAGGGCCTGCGCGGGCACGGCGGCGGTAGCGGGCGGATTGGCCCATCTTCCATCTACGCCATCACCAACGCCAACGCGGGGATGCCAGACGAGGTAGAGCCAGACGTGGAGGACAGCGCGCTGGCGACGCTGCGCTTTGCCAGCGGCGCGCTGGGGCAATGGACGCTCAGCCACGCCGGGCATGGGCAGGGGTTCAGCAAGAAGGTGTACTACGGCAGCCGCGGGTCGCTGGAGCCGGCGCCGCCCCGCACCGGCCGCGGGCCCCAGCTCTACCTCGACGGGCGGCGCGAGGCGCTGCCGCCGGACGAGATGCTAGCCCTGGTGCCCGACTTCGCGGTGGACGAGGGCACGGCGCGCCTATTCGGCGGGCCGCGCCTGGCGTCGTACCAGTTCGATCCGATGGCCATCGACCGCAAGATCCAGGCGGCGGTGCTGCTCGACTTTGGCCGCGCCATCGCCACCGGCGCGCCACCGGAGGTGGGCGGGGTGGAGGGGCGCCACGCCGTCGCTGTAGTGAATGCCCTGTTCGAATCGGCGCGGCTCAACCAGCCGGTGTCCGTGGCGGCGGTGGAGGCCGAAGACCCGGCCGTCACAGGCTGGCAGCGCGCGCTCGACGCCGAGATCGGCCTGGCGTGAGCAGCACGAGCGCCATGAGCGGCACGAATGGCGCGAGCGGCACAGGCGCTATGAGCGACGTGGGCGCTATGAGCGATGGGAAGCCGGTGGTGGTGATCACGTTTCGGGACCGGCTGCGGCCGGCCTACCTGGCCGAGGCCGACCTGGCGCGCTTGAGCGCCTTTGCTGAGCCGGTGTGGCTGCCCATCCCGAGCGAGGAGCCGCGCCAGCCGGGCGCCCGTCGCGGGGGCTGGGCCGGCCCGCCACCACCGCCCCGACCGGAGCTGCTGGCGACGCTGCCCCATGCCGAGGCGCTGATCATCTGCCACGGCGCGCCGATGGTCGACGCCGCCCTGCTCGAGCGCGCGCCGCGGCTCCGGTTTGTCGGCGAGCTAGAAGGCGACCGCTTCGCCCAGCGCATCGACGTCGAGGCCTGCCGGGCGCGAGACATCGTGGTCGTGGACACGACCAACGGGTCATCCTACCCCGTCGCGGAGTGGGCGCTGGCGCTGATGCTGATCGCCCTGCGCAACGCCGGCCACGAGTTCCGGCGCATGCTGGCCGGCGAAGTCGGCCAGGACCGCACGCACCCCGGCTACTTCTTTGGGGAGCTGACCGGCAAACGGGTGGGCCTGATCGGGTGCGGCCACATCGGGCGCCGACTGCTGGAGTTCCTGAAGCCGTTCCGCGTGCAGGTGCGCGTCTATGACCCCTACCTGGCGCCGGAGGTCGCCGACATCTACGACCTCATTCACACCTCGCTGGAGAACGTCTTCCGGCAATCGGACGTGGTGGTCTGCCTGGCGCCGCTGACGCCCCGTACGCGTGGGATGATCGGCGCCCGCGAGCTCGACTGGCTGGCGCCCAACGCCGCCTTCGTCAACGTCTCCCGCGGGGCGATCGTCGACTCCCAGGCGCTGATCGCGCGCCTGAAGCGCGGCGATGGCGTGCGCGCCGCGCTGGACGTCTTCGACCCGGAGCCGATCCCGGCGGAGAGCGAGATCCGGCGCCTGCCCAACGTCTTCCTGACGCCACACATCGCCGGCTCGAACGCCGAATCACGCCCGCGGTTCTTCGCGCTGATGGTGGACGAGCTGGACCGCTTCTTCCACGGCCACCAGCCCCGCTACGTGCTGACGGAGCGGACGCTCGCCAACCGGCGCGGCCTGTGAGCCGCCGTTACCCGCACGAAAGACGAAGGATGAGTTCCTGCCGGCTGGGCGCGGAAGACAGGCAGCATGTCAACCCCAGTCACCTCTTGGTCAAGACTGGGAGTTGCGACGCGCCCCGCGCCGGTTGAAAATCAACGTGGGAGCGTTCGCCAGACGTGCGACCTTTCTATGAGCTGGCGCCCACCGACATACCAGCGCCCGTACCGGCTGCCCATCAACCCGGCAGCGTTCGTCCACGCTCTCCCGCCGCCAGGCCGCACCTCCTCGCACGCTCCCTGGCTCGCCCCTCAACCTTGAACTTTGAACCTTGAACTCGGTCGAGAAGGGAGGCTACTGCCATGCGCGCTGGACCTCAGACCCGTCGCACCCTGCTGACCACTGGGAGCGGGGCCGCCGCCCTGCTGGCCGCCTGCGCCCCCGGCAGCGGGTCATCCACCCGGCCGGCCACCGGCGCCGGCTGCAAGGGCACCATCGAGGTGTGGGCCTACGGCATCGGCGGCGAGACGATGCGGCAGCTCATCGCCGACTTCACCGCCAAGCACCCCAACTGCACCATCGCCGCCATCGACCAGGCGGACGACGCGCAGGGCACGGTGCAGGCGAAGCTGACGACGGCGCAGGTGGGCGGCGCGCCCCCCGCGCTGACCGGCCTCTCGCCCTCCAGGCTCCGCACCTGGACCGACGCTGGCCTGATCACCGACGTGGATGACCTGTTCAAGCGCGACAAGCTCAGCGGCAACGACTTTCCGCCCGCGCTGTGGAAGGCGATGAACTATGGCGGGAAGGTCCGCGCGCTGCCGTTCCGCGCCAACCCCGACTTCGTCATGCACTGGCTCAAGGACCACTTCCGCGAGGTCGGGCTCGATCCCGAGAAGGGGCCGCAGACGATCGCCGACGTGGACCGGATGATCCCCATGCTGACGCGTGATCGGGGCGGCACCCTGGAACGGGTGGGAATGCAGCCCTGGGACTTCTACGGCACCGGCGGGAATACCATCAACGCCTGGACGCGCGCCTTCGGTGGGTCATTCTACGACGAGCAGAAGGACGAGCTAACCTTCACCCACCCTCGCATCCTGCGGGCAGTGGAGTGGTACGTCGAGTGGGCGCGCCGGATCGGCGCCGACCGCGTCAAGGCGCTGGAGACCGAGTTCAACGCGTCCAACACCGGCTCGCACTTCTTCGTCTCGCGCAAGTGGAGCATGCACCCGCTGACGCCGGTGACGCTGCAGACGATCAAGCGGGTCGATCCGAGCCTGGCGACGCCGGAGAAGATCGGCGCCGGCCCCTTCCCGTTCGAGCCGCCGGGCAAGCTGGGGGCGGTCACCATCGGCGGCTGGGGCATCGCCGCTGTGGCGGGGAGCAACCTGCGCGACGACGCCTGGGCGTTCATGAAGTACTGCGGCGCCAGCGAAGACGGCACGCTGATCATCGCCCGCACCAACGGGCTGCCCGGCTGGCTCAAGTCGCCGGGCCTGGCCGAGATCGCCAAGGACCCGATGCAGAAGCCCTACGTGGAGGCCATCCAGCGCGCCGAGTTCGCCCAGTATGGATACTACGTGCCGACGTCGCCAAGCTTCGCGCCCCTGGACGAGGCCATCGCCGGCAGACGCACGGCGCGCGATGCCCTGGAGGCGATGCAGCGCGAGGCGGCGACACTCTACGACGAGTACAAGAAGCGCTTCCCGACCAAGAGGACAGGCTAGGGAAAACGAAAGAAGAAGGAAGAAAGAACAAGGAAAAGGCAAGAAGGGGAAGAGGAGGGGAGATGGTATGAGCGGACGGTATCGGGTGGGCATTATCGGCTGCGGCGGGATCAGCAACGCGCACCTGCGCGCCTACCGCGCCATCCCGGCGGTGGAGGTCGTAGCAGGCGCGGACATCTCGGAGGCGGTGCGCCAGGACCGGCAGTCGCGTACCGATGGCCTCGGCATCCCGCGCATGTACGCCAGCGCCCAGGAGCTGCTGGAGCGGGAGCGGCCGGACATCGTCTCCATCTGCACCTGGCCCACGCTGCGCCCGGAGCTGACCGAACTGGCCTGCGCCGCCGGGGTCAAGGCCATCCTGGCGGAGAAGCCAATGGCAGTGGACCTGGCCGGCTGCGACCGGATGCTCGCCGCCGCCGAGCGGTCGGGCACAGTGCTGATCGTGGGACACCAGCGCCGCTTCCATCACCGCTACGTCAAGGCGCGGGAGCTGATCGACTCGGGGGCCATCGGCCACGTGATGCAGATCACCGGCTACGGCAGCGTCGACCTGCTCAGCAGTGCCACCCACACCGTGGACCTGATCCGCTTCCTGCTGCACGACGCCCCCGCCGAGTGGGTAATCGGCCAGATCGACCGGCGCCCCCAGGAACGCCGGAACGCGCCCACGGGGTTCCAGCAGTGGGAGGAGACGCAGACGCGCTACGGCCACCACATCGAGACGGGGGCCTTCGCCATGATCCAGTTCGCGGGCGGCGTCCGCGCCACGGTCGAGAGCGGGATCATCCAGCGTGCGGGCAAGGGAGGCTGGCCGATGACGGTCTATGGCACCGAGGGCATGATCGAGATCGGCCCCGACCGGCCGGCGGAGGGCGAGCCTTTCTTACGGGCGCGGGTGAAGGGGCAGGCCGACTGGCTCTACCCGCGGGTGGAACCGAACAACGCCTTCCAGGCGGAGATAGAGGCCCTCATCGACGTGCTGGAGCGTGGTGGCACGGCGTCAGGGGCGCGCACTGAGGGGGCCGAGGGAGCGCTCCCAACGAGCGCCTGGCGCGACCCTGACGCCGTGGGCCAGCACCCGCTGAACGGCCGGTCGGCGCGGGCGGTGCACGAGATCCTGATGGCCATCTTCGAATCGTCGCGCCAGCGCGCGCGCATCGACCTGCCGCTGACGGTCACTGAGCACCCGCTAGAGGCGATGATCGCCGCCGGTGAGGTCTAGCCTGTCGCATTCACGGCCAGCGACGAGACCCCTCTCCCTGTGGGAGAGCGGGGGCCCGCGCAGCGGGCGGCGGTGAGGGCTCCACTTCTGAATGAACCACGCCAGCACGCTGCGCCGCCTTGAACCTTGAGCCTGGCGCCTGGAGTTCGCCCCCTACAGGCCGGCAGCGATGAACTCCTCCAAGATGCCGGCCGGCAGCGGCGTCGAGACGGCGGCGACGTTCTGCTCCAGCTCGGCGACGTTCTGGCTCCCCAGCGGGTTGCCATGGATGCGCGTCTCGCGCAGGCAGAAGTGCAGGGCGATGGCCAGCAGGCTCACGCCCCGCTCGATCGCCCACTGGCGCATGCGCCTGGCACGCTCAATGTCCGCCTCGTTGCGGAAGCGCCCCCTGCGCGCTGCCTCATCCACGTCGGCGCCGGTCAGGATCCCCCGCATGATGGCAAAGCCATTGAGCACCCCCACGTCCTGCTGCGCCGCCGCCTCCAGCAGCCCGCCCGGGGCCGCGGCGCTCTGGTGCAGCAGATTGTAGTCGCCAAACGTGAGCAGCACGTCCACCGCGCCCGTGGCCAGGGCCTGCCGGTGAAAATCGTGCGGGCGCATCCCAAACCCCACGTTGCGCACCAGCCCCTGCCCCTTGAGCCGGAGCAGGCCGTCCAGCGCGCCGTCCTTCGCCAGCACCGGCGCTATGTCCGCAGGATCATGCACCAGCACGGCGTCGAAGTAGCCGATCCCCAGCAACTGGAGCTGCTCCTCCACGTCGCGCATGGCGTCATCGGCCGACGGCGCCAGCGGGCGCTGCAGTTCCGACCGGACCCCGTGCAGGCACAGCCGGCCGGAGACGATGTAGCGCTCGCGGGGAATGCCCTGGAGGCCCAGCGCCAGCTTGCGCAGGGAATCGCCATAGCAGCGGGCGCAGTCGAAGTGATTGACGCCGAGCTCAATCGCGCGATGGATGAGCTTGACCGCCTCATCGTCGGCCACGGGGCCGAAGTAGTTGCCGAACCCCTGCGTGCCGAAGGGGATCACGGGAATAGAGAGATTGCTCTTCCCCCACCGCCGGCGCGGCACGCTCCCCGCGGTGCCGCCGGTCGCGGCGTACGCTGGTGTCCTGGTCACGGTCACGTCGTTCGTCCCTTTCCAGTCCTCTGGTCACACGCGTTCCAGTCTGCTGATCAGGCGCTCAGGTCGCGCCGGCCAATCTTACCGCCACCGACCGCCAGCTACCGCCACCACAGATCGCTACCTCGCTACTGTGAGAGCAGGGTATTTACCAGCGTCTCAGCCTCGGCCAGCGCCGCCTGCGGCGAGGTCTCGTTACGCACGGCACGGGCGAGAATGGGCGGCACCTGGTCCTCAATCTCCACGTAGCGAGGATGCAGCTGCATGAAGCCGGCGGACGGCAGGTTCTTCTCCCAGACCTTGAGGTGCCGGTGCACCAGCAGTGTGCTCTTTTGATACTCCTCCGAGTTCAACACCTTCTTATTGGCCGGGAGCTGGCCCGCCTTCGACCACTCGAAGGTGTGCTCCGTCAGCCAGCGCACGAAGTCGAAGGCGGCCGCCCGCTTGTGGTCGTCCACTCGCTGCGGCTTGGGCAGGGCGATCTGGTGGCTCTGCGCCCACCAGGATGGCCTGGATGGGTCCTTCTGCGGACAGAAGGTAACACGCAGGTCGGCGGCGGCAGGGTTGTCCGGCTGCGCCAGCCGGTTCAGGTTCCAGGGGCCGTTGACCATGCTCGCCAGCTTGCGCTGCTCGAAAGCGTCCAGCAACCCCAGGCCCTGCGGCAGCGGGAGCTTGGCCCGGCGCCAGATGTCGGCCATCAGCGAGAGGGCCGCGTTGCCATCGGCGTTGTTGAAGCCAGCCCTCTTGCCATCGGCCGAGAACAGGTCCGCCGCAGAACCGGATTGCTTCGCCGCCTGGCGCACGAACCCCTGGAACTGCCAGAGCAGCCCGCCACCGCTGTTGTTGACAAAGGCGCCGAACCGCTCCCCCTGCGTGAGCTGGCTTGCCCAGTTGAGCCAATCCTGCCAGGTCACGGGCGGCCTGCTCGGGTCGACACCGCCGTCACGGACGGCGCCCTCATGGTAGAAGCACTGGTAGCCGTGGATGTCGAACGGAATGGCGTAGCGCTTGCCCTTGTACTCGCTGGCCTTCCAGACCACAGGGTCGAAGTCCTCGGCGCGCAGGCCGACCTGCTGTAGCTCGCGAGGGAGCAGGTCCAGCAGCGCGTCCTTCTCCACAAAGCCGGCAATGTAGGTCTGCCGGATGGTGATCACGTCCGGCGGGCTGCCGGCGACGACTGAGGCGATGAATTTCTGCAGGAACTCGGGCACGCCCTGGATGTCATCAATCTTCACCAGGGGCGTCTCCCGCTGGTACTGCTCGGTGAGGGCGTGCATCCGCGAGCCGTCCGCGCCGCCGAGAATGGTCCAGTACAGCAGCGAGGCCGGCTGCGTCACCCTGGCCGGCGCGGTCGTGTCGCCGGAGCGAGCACCGGCGCAGGCCGCCGCCACTACACCGGCCAGCGCCGCCGCGTAGCCTGCCACCTGGCGGCGGCTCCAACCCTCTCGCTTGCGTGCGCTCGGTGAATGCAGGAGTGCCATGCGTCTACTCCTTTCGCAGGATTGACCGTGACAAGCGTTCCACGGTATGACTGACCCTTGCAGTAGCTAGCACTAACTACTCAGCCTCCGTGGGCACAGGCTGCGATGCGCCTGTCCCGACCGGGAAGGGCAGCCTGAGGAGATACCCCTTGCGTACATGCTGCCGCCGGCCAGACGCGATTACAATGACATACCGGCCGAGCACATGGATTTTCGGCTGAAAGGGCCATGAGGGCGTGGCGATGCCTCGCACCACGACCGCAGGCCAGCGGCCCTACTACAAGCAGGTGGCGCTGCACGTGCCATCCGACCTCGAGCACGGCTTCCCCTATCGCCTGCTGCGGGTCGGGCGCGAGCAGTACACCGCTCGCTACCCGCTTTTCCGGAACCGCCTGATGGACGTGCACCACCTGGTGTACGTCGAGCGGGGCAGGGGCTGGCTGAAGATGGGCACCTACCGTGGCCCCCTGGTACCCGGTTCGATGGCGGCCCTGTGCGCCGGCACGCGGAACGACATGGGGCCGGACCCAGAGGATCCGATGGAGATCACCTGGCTGGTGCTGACAGGAGATGGCTTCCCCCGCCTGGTGGCCAGCGCCGGCCTGGTCCCCACGCGACCGTGCGCCGTGATCGGCGCCGCCCCTGAACCACGGGCCATCTTCCGCGAGCTGCGCCAGGGGCAGCCGGGCTACATCTGGCGGGCACAGGCCCTCTTCTGGGCGCTGCTGGCGCGCATCGCCGCCGCCACCGGCAGCGCCACCATGGGCCAGCCGCCGGCCGCGGCGGACCGGCCGGTGGTGCCGGTCGACGCCCCCGGGCGGCCAATCGGCCCGCCGCCGACGGTCACCGGCGCCGAAGCCCTTGCCTGCGACGATCCAGCGATCGCGCGGGCCATCGAGCTGGCGCGGGTCCACCTCCGGGAGCCCGATCTCCGGCTTCACCACCTGTCGCGGGCCGCGTCTCTCGGGCGATCGCAGTTCATCCAGCGGTTCCGGCGCGCGACCGGAGCCTCGCCGCGCCGGTACCTGGAGCGTCTGCGGATGGAGGAGGCGCGGCGCATGCTGGAGCTGGAGCACGCGCTCCCCATCGCACGCGTGGCGCAGTTGGCCGGCTTCGATGATCCGTTGTACTTTAGCCGGCGCTTCCGCGCGATGCACGGCGTCTCGCCGTCCGCCTACCGCACCGTGGCGCACGGCGGGCGGCCGTAGCGTTAGCCGGGAGTATTCATGGCCGGCGATGCGTCCCCTCTCCCTCTGGAGAGCGAGGGCTCGCGCAGCGGGCGGCGGTGAGGACCCCGCTCGTGAATAATGCAGGTTAGCCCTGTTCCCAGACGCACCCCGCCGCACGCCAGCTAGGCGCCACACCTGCGCCCCATGCGATAATCCCGGCTCAAGACCAGATGAACGACGCGAGCTCACCACAGTACGCCCGCGCTGGGGATCTCGACGCGGCGGGGACCCTGGCGGCGCGGGCGCCCCAACTGCGCGCCTTCGACCTCACGGGCCGGGTCGCGCTCGTCACCGGCGCCAGCCGAGGCATCGGCCGCGCCATTGCCGTCGGGCTGGCGCAGGCGGGGGCGCAGGTCGTCCTCGTCTCACGCGACCAGGCGGCGCTGGACGCGGTGGCCGGCGAGATCACGGCCGCTACCGCCGACCACGAGCGCGCGCTGGCCGTGGCCGCCGACGTGTCGCGCCTGGACGAGAACCAGCGTATGGTGGACGCGGCCGTGCGGCGCTTCGGCGGGCTGGACGTGTTCGTCCCCGTCGCCGGCGTCAACCGGCGCAAGCGCCTGCTGGAGATGGAGCCGGAGGACTACGACTTCATCACCGGCACCAACCTGCGCGGCCTGTACTTCGGCTGCCAGGCAGCGGTCAAGGCCATGCTGCCGCGGGGCGAGCGGCCGAACGGCAAGCTGATCACCATCGGCTCGCTGACCAGCCTGCAGGGCGTCGCCCCCGGCCTCAGCGTCTACGCCGCCACCAAGGGCGCTGTGGCGCAGCTCACCAAGCAGCTTGCCGTCGAACTGGCACCGGAGCGTATCCAGGCCAACTGTATCGCCCCCGGGTTCATCCTGACCGATCTGACGCGCGCCTTCTGGGGGACGGAGCCCCGCCGCTCCTGGGTGCTCGGGCGCGTGCCTACCGGCCGCTTCGGCGAGCCCGACGACCTGGTGGGAGCGGCCATCTTCCTGGCCTCCGCAGCGTCGGACTACGTCACAGGGCAGGTGCTGGCCGTCGACGGCGGCTTCCTGGCCGGCTCCGACTGGGCCGCACCGCGATGACCCACCACCGGCGATCACTTCCCTCTCCCTCTGGGAGAGCGGGAGCCCGCGCAGCGGGCGGCGGCGAGGGCTCCTTCACGGCCGGCGACCAGTCCCCTTTGGGAGAGAGCCAGGCTATGGGCTGCGCCCGTGAATAAGCCGCGCAAGCGGCCGTTCGCCCGGACCACTCATCGTCGGCAACCAGTCCCCTCTCCCTTTGGGTGAAGGTGAGGGCTCCTTTTTCACGGCCGGCGACCAGTCCCCTCTCCCAAGGAGACGGAACTCCTCTAGGGAGCAGGACCTTCTCGCTGGCCGTGAAGAACCCAGGCTAGACCCACGGGAAGGCGAGCGTCGGCTGGTTGGCGTAGCGCTGCAGGGAGATCACCAGGCGTTCGCCCGCTCCGGGCGCCAGCCGGACCGCGAAGTGCCGGCCATCCACCGGCACGGCCTGGCCGGCGCTCTCCGGTCGCACGCTCGTGATCTGGTGCTCGGCGTAGGCGCCGCCCTGGACGATGACAGTGCGGGCGTGCAGCGGGCTGAGGTTGACCAGCGTCACGCCCACCTCGTCCTCGGTGATGCGGTCCACCAGCGCCCCCACGTCCTCGGGCAGCCCCGCGCGGCGCCGCGCCGGATCGAAGTACCGCAGCCGGCAATGCAGCGGGTAGCCCGTCCGGCCGGTCGGGAGCCCGCCGAGCATGAGCTGGGTCAGCGTCTCCGTGGTGGCGGGGTTCATCCGGTTGGGGTCGTCGGACATGGTGCAGTCCGGCGAGCGGGTATCGGCCCGCATCAGCTCCACCTTACGGCGCAGGCGCTCCAGGTCCCCCTGGAGGGCGTCAACGGGGTAGGCTGGATCGGCACCGTCCAGATAGCGGACCCAGCGCGGGGCGTCGGGGAGGAGCTCCAGCGCGGAGCGGTCGAGCGTCCAGTAGTAGAGCTCCTGGGCGCCCGGCGCGAACTTGTAGGGGCGGTACTCATACCACCCTTCCGGGCCCTGCTTGGGCAGGTCGTCGATGCGGCCGCCCTGCTGCAGGCGCTCCAGCCGGTCCAGCCGCCCGTAAAGGTGCGGGTAGAGCATCCGGCCCCCTTCCTCCCTGGCGTTGGCGTTGACCAGGTCCAGCATGCGCCGCCACAGGTCCACGTAGCGGCGCTGGCCGGTGAGGAGCAGGGCATTGCCGAAGCCGTAGACGGCGCGCTGGAAGACCGAGTTGCGGTGGGCGACCTGGCCTCGCCAGGGGATCTGCATCACGGTGAAGCCCCAGCCGTAGACGCCGCCGTACCAGCCGTAGCCGCTCTCGATCCTGCCGTCCAGACCGACGCTGGTGGGGATCAGGCCGCGATTGGCCTCGGTGCGCTCCACCCAGGCGTCGACGTACTCCAGCACCCAGTCGCGGTACTTGCGCTCGCCAGTCAGGGCATAGGCGGTAAAAGCGAGGGTAGTCGCCCCCAGGTTCATGGGGTTATCGCCCACCACGTCGGTGTAATCGCGGAAGTGCTCGAGCATCTCGTCGTAGGAGGTCTCGCCGTGGCCGGCGCGGAAGCGCCCCGCGACCTCGATGGGGTCGCCGGCCCAGTCGACGGCGGTGGCCTGGCGCAGCAGGGGGCCGCGCGAGCCGTTAAAGAAGGAGCGGATGACGCGGTGCTGGGGGTCGTAGTTGGGGATGTACGGGTCCTCGGCCATGTACATACCGGCCCAGCGGCGCATGCGGCGGACCAGGGCCTCGTCGTGCGGCTCGGACAGTCCTTGGAGAACGATGGGCGACCAGGCCTCGCCGTGGTGCAGCCAGTCGAAGCAAGCGTGAAACTCCTGGTAGTACATGCCGTCGCGGCCCATGGGGACCTCGACCGTCTTGGCCTCGGTGTACTGGCGCAGGTGCCCTTCCATGCCTTTCTTGTACAGCGCCAGGACGCGATCGTCGGCGCCGAGGGCGTGGAGCATGGTCCAGTTGAGCAGGTTCTCCAGGGCGTCGTCGGGCCCGTCGTCGCCGGACCAGCGGGGGACGCAGAGCAGATAGCCGCGCTCGTCGAAGTAGCGCTGGAAGAAGGCCTCGCAAGCCTCCGCCTGGGCGCTGAGTAGCTGGCGCTCCAGCAGGGCCCAGTGGGGCGCCGGCCGGGGCGTGGTGACGTCGATCACGACCTCGCGACTGGTCTGGTTCACGGTGGGACTCCCTCCTTCAGGCGAAACGTAGGGTGATTAAACCAGATTCGGCAGCGCTCTTTCCCCCGACGAATGGGACACATGAAGCGGGACAAGCGAAGAGTAGCGAGTAGCGAGTACGGTGGCCACCACCTGATCGCCACCTGATCACCACGTGCGGCTGAGTGGGGCACAGAAAAAGTGCGACCTTTCCTCCCGCCGCGTGGCAAATCGCCGCTTCCCGCGCAGCTTACTTGATGGAGCCCTCATGCACACGCGCACAGCACACACGACCCGCCACACGCGACGCACGGTTCGCAGCCCTCGGAGCTACCCATGGCGGCCGTCCTCCAACATAGCCTGCATCTGCGGGCCCGCACCCTTGCCTCGCTGGCTCGGCCGTGGCCCCATGCCCTTGCTTACCGGCTGCTCCTGCCCTGGCGTGCGAAATCGAACGCACGGCGCGGGTCATGCCCTTGTGTTCGCCTGTCCGCCGGACGCTCCCCCTCGGCCACGGGCCGTTATTGCGAATTGCGAAGAAATGTGCCCGTTTCTGCAAAACGAACTCTCCACCCTGGCACCACGCGCTGCCCGCCGCATCTCGGCCGCGACGTCCGTTCGCTGCCACGCGCGCTCCGCTCGTCCCCTCTGCGCGACTGGCGGTCGTCGTCGGCGCCCGGCGCGAGGTCGGGCCGCCTCCGCCACGCGCGCTCCGCTCGTTGCCCCCTGCGCGACGGCTCCCTCCCACACCAGGCGTGCCCTGGGTATCATGCCCATGGAGGCGTGGCGCGCGGATGGCCGGTTACGGCTGGACCGGCGTCGACCGGCGCCGGCGGACCTCCAGAGCATGCGGGCGGATGCTGATGCGTTCGACGACGCCCGCTCCATCAGGGCGTCGACCGGCGCCGGCAGCAAAGGAGTGACCGTGAGCCTGGCCCGTCTGCGCCGGCTTGCCACCAATCTGGTCTCATGCCTCCAGCCGGTAGGAAAGGAGCGACTGCGACCGCTATGACCGGCTCGAACATGGAGTTTCTGCGTGAGCTGTTCGGCCTGGACGGGCAGGTGGCCGTCGTGACCGGCGGTACGGGGGTGCTGGGCGGGGAGATGGCCCGCGCGCTGGCGCGGGCGGGGGCGCGCGTGGCCGTACTGGGGCGGCGGGCCACGCAGGCGGAAGCGGTGGCCGGCGAGATCGGCGCAGCCGGTGGGGAGGGCCTGGCGGTGGTGGCGGACGTGACGGATCCGGAGCAGCTACGGGCGGCGAGGGAGCGAGTGCTGGAGCGGTGGGGGCGTATCGACATCCTGGTCAACGCCGCCGGCGGCAACCAGCCGGCGGCGACGGTGCCGGACGATGGCACCGTCTTTGGCCTGAGCCTGGATGCCTTCCGCGCCGTGGTGGAGCTCAACCTGGTGGGGACCGTCCTGCCCAGCCTCATCTTCGGCGAGGCCATGGTGCGGGGCGCGCCCGCGGCCGCTCCGCCGGGCTCAGGGCAGGCGCTTTCGGGGGAGCCGGCCGCTGCGCCCAGTTCAGGGCAGGCCCGTCCGGCGGAGCTGGCCGCTGCGCCGGGCTTGGGACAGGCAGGGCCGGTGATGCCGGGCCCTTCGTCCGGCGCCCTGCCCTCGCGCTCGGGGCAGGTGGGGCAGCCTGCGCTGGCGCGCCCGCGGGGCGTGATCGTCAACGTCTCGTCGATGGCCGCGCAGCGCGCGCTGACGCGGGTCGTCGGCTACGGGGCGGCCAAGGCGGCGGTGGAGAACTTCACGCGCTGGCTGGCGGTGGAGCTGGCGCGCAAGTTCGGCGACGGGCTACGCGTCAACGCCATCGCGCCGGGGTTCTTCATCGGGGAGCAGAACCGCGCGCTGCTGCTGGATCCCAGCGGGCAGCTGACCGAGCGGGGGCGCAAGATCGTCGAGCACACGCCGGCCGCGCGCTTCGGCGAGCCTCGCGAGCTGATCAGCACACTGCTCTGGCTATGCGGCCCGGGCGCCAGTTTCGTCAACGGCATCGTCGTGCCGGTGGATGGTGGCTTCAGCGCCTTCAGCGGCGTCTAACGCAAGGTTCAAGGTTCAACGTGGAGGATCTGCTCGTCCGATTAGATCAAAGGTTTCGTCCAGCAAGGCTGAGCATCCAGCCCGGATTATTCACAAGGCGCCCTCACCAGGGCCCGCTTCGCGAGCTCCCGCCCTCCCAAGACGAAAGGGAACTCCCCGCTGGCCGCAAGTAAAACGTTGAACCTTGAACTTGCGTTAGCGCGGAGGAGGCTCGGCGAGGTGGTCGTAGACCTCTTTGCCCAGGCGGGCCAGGAAGGACTCGGCCGCGTCCTGGTCGGCCAGATCGCTGGTGAGGCCCACGACGACGATGGGGCCACGGGGGGCGGAGAGCACGGCGGCCTCGTGGCGCACGCCGGGGAGCTGCCCGCTCTTGTGCGCCACCACCACCGAGCGGGGCAGGCGCTCCCTAACCCAGGCCTGCGCCTGCGGGAGCGAGAGCAGGTCGGCCAACGCCGGCGGCGCCCGCTCCGGCAGGGCGCCGGGAGCGCCCGCGCCGGCTTCGGGGGCGCCTACGCCGCGGGGCGCGCCAGCGGCGGCGGAGGGGGCGGAGGCGGACGTGGCCCAGGACCCGCTGGACCCGCTCGACGTGGCGCCGGCCCCTCCCGCGGGGGCGAGCAGGGCCGCCCGCTCTGTGCCGGCGATCCAGGCCATGAGAGTGGCCATCTCCGCGGCGGTGGTGGTGTTGGGCCGGTCATCGGCGTAGAGACGGGTCTGGCGCAAGCCTAGGGCGCCCATGGTCCGGTTCACCGCCTCCACGCCGCCCACGCGCTGCAAGAGCAGGCGCGCCGCCACGTTGTCGCTCACCGTCACCGCCAGCAGCGCCAGCTCCGCCACCGTCACCCGGTCGCCGGCACGCCCCTGCAGGACCCCAGCGCCGCCCGTAATGGCGTCCGCCGTGACGGTGAGCGCCTCGTCCGGGCGCAGCGCGCCGGCCTCGATGGCGCGGAAGGTCTCCACCAGGATGGGCACCTTGGCCAGGCTGGCCGCGGGGAAGACGTCGTCCTCGTGGTAGGCGGCGCTCGCGCCCGTGCGCAGGTCCCACACGGCGACGGCGGTGGCGCCGTTGTCCTTATCGATCAGGCTCTCGACCAGCGCCTGGAGGGCCGGATCGGGCCGGCGCGCAGGGGACGCCACCGGCGCCGGCATGGAGCGGGGCGCGCCCGTACCTGCATCCGGCGCGAGCGCGCTGCCGGCCGGCGGCGGGGCGGCCGCCGGCGAGGGG
>DAOTTI010000072.1:0-4002 GCA_034437795.1 Chloroflexota bacterium
CGACGACCCCAAGACGATCGAGGGCCTGCAGTTCCTGCACGACCTGATCTGGAAGCACCAGGTCTCGCCGACGAGCAACGACCAGCGAGGCGGCATGGGCACCTCGGCGGCGTTCATCAATGGCAAGATCGCCATCTGGATGAACGCCAGCGGCAGCGCGGGCGCGATCAGTCGCGATGCGCCGGGCACGGGCCTCAACTGGGACTTCCTCCCCCTGCCCAAGGGCCCAGGCGGCCACGGCGCCCGCGTCTCCACCGACGGCTACATGATGAACAAGGCCACGCCACATCAAGAACAGACCTGGACGGTGCTGCGTGAGCTGGTCTCGCCGCAGGCACAGGTCATGCGCGCTCAGATCCGCCGGTTGCAGCCGCCCCGCCGGTCGGGTGCCGAGACCTGGGAGAAGGTGTATGCCGGCAAGAACGCTCGGCTCGCCCGCGTCATGGCCGAGACGTCGCGTCCCGACCCGCGCGCATTCTGGAAGGACGCCGACCACGTCGGCCGTATCATCGGCAATTACCTGCGCGCCACCATGATCGAAAACTCCATGGGCGTGGCACAGGCTATGCGTCAGGCCATGGATGAGGTGCGGGGCTACTACGCCAGCACCGCGTAGCGCACCATCAGGCCAGCGATCTGGCCTGGCTTCCCCTGGTACGCGGGCTGGCATTCCCGAAGAGGTTGCCTGCGACAGCACTAGCTGCCCATCACCGCCGGCTCCTGGCCCCCATGCCGCCATCGAGGCCGGATCCGCCGTAGCCGCGCATTGAGCCACATGTTGAGGCGGCGGGTGTACGCTGGCGACATGATGGCACAACGCAACAGTCTTCCCATCACCCGCCGCCGGATGCTCGGCGCAGTCCCTGCGGCTGCCGGCATCGCCGCGGTGATCGCCTGCGGCCCGCAAGCGGCGCCGGAAGGACGGCCCGCGACGGCGAAGATCGACGGGTCCATCGAGTTCTGGCAGTGGGGCAAGTCCTACGTCGAGGGCTTCGAGCAGCTAGTCGCGGAGTTCACCGAGCGCCACGCGAGCGCGCAGATCGTCCACACCCAGCCACCCGGGTACGACGACAAGATCAAGGTGGCCATCGCCGCCGGCAGCGGCGGGCCGGACGTCTACATGATGCGCGGGCCCAACCACAAGCAGTGGGCGCACGACGGCCTGGCCATCGATATTACCAGCTTTGTGACCCGCGACAAGGCCGCGGGCGCCGACCTGAAGGTCATGCAGCCCACCTTCTACGACTACTACCACTACCAGGGCAAGCTCCACGGCGTGCCATGGGATTTCTCCACCATCTCCGTGGCCTACAACGTCGATGCCCTGGAGGCACGAGGCCTCCCACTCCCATCCGAGCTGGGGAATAGATGGGACTGGCACACCTTCATCGACTACGCCAAGAAGCTCACGCCCGGGGACGGCTCCAGGTTTGGCGTCGACGCCCAGATCGGGATCGAGACGGGCTACTACAACTGGGTCGTGGCCAATGGCGGCAACTTCTGGAGCAAGGACTTCAGCGCGCCGACCGTGGACACGCCGGAGTTCGCCGAGGCGGTGGACGAGTACATGGCCATGGGCCACCGGCTCAAGGTCTCGCCCCCGCGCGACTGGCGCACCGAGCACACGCGCGGGCTGCCTCACGCCGCGCACCTGCTCACCAATGGCCTCGTCGCGATGCAGACCGTGGGCGATTGGTACTTCCGCTGGTTCGACAAGGCCACCACGTTCCGGTGGGATGTGGCCCCCGTCCCCTATGCGCCACGGACGAGGAAGACGGCAAGTATCGCCAACTTCCGCGGGCTGGTCATTGCGCCGACCAGCCATAATCGCGATCTGGCCTGGGCCTGGATGGCCTTCTTGATCTCACGCCAGGTGCAGGACCGCGTGCCCGACCTCTTCGGCGAGGTCCCAGCGCGCCTGGATTCGATCGACCAGGTCTACTTGAACCCGGCGAAGGCCCCCTCGCCTAAGAGCCGCCGCCTGCTCAAGCACTCGATCAATGCCACGGAACCGATCCCGGGGCACCCGCTGATCCCCTGGCGCGATGTGAACGGGACCGCCAGCGTCATACGGGACGTCTACGACGGCGTCCGCGAGACGAAGGCGGTACTGGCCGAGGTGCAGGCAAAGCTGGCGGCCTTGATCGGCGGGTAGACGCGCCCGCCTGGTGATTGCCCCCGCCCCCGCTTCGCGCTGGCGTCTGTTGAGGTTCCCGTTGAGGTCGGCGGAGTGTACTGGCAGCAGTGCACCGATCCAGGAGGCACAGTTCGAACCAGGAGGCACAGCCGGTGAACCATCCACGCAGCCCTCTCCTGTCACCCACCAGCACTGCCAGCCGCCGCGCGGTGGTCACCGCCGCCGGCGCCGGCGCGCTAGGCGCCCTGCTCGCCGCCTGCGCCGCCCCCACCGCCACCACCGGCGGCACCATGGCCGGGCGATCGAGTAAGGGGCCAGTGACCCTAGAGTGGTCGTCCTGGGCCACGGACGACTACGGCAAGTTCCGCGAGCAGGAGCGCATCGACATCTGGAAGCAGCTCTATCCCGAGTCCAACATCACCGTCACCATGAACAACTTCAGCGACTACACCACCAAGCTGAAGACCCTGCTCGCCGCCGGCACCGGGCCAGACGTCTTCCGCCTCGGCTGGAGCAACGTCTTCCCCTTCATGGAGCAAGGCCAGATCGCGGAGCTGGACCCCTTCTTCCGCAAGCACCCCAGGAGCTGGCTGGCGCGCCCCGACCTCAAGAAGTGGATCGTGGACGGCGCCCGCTACCGGGGCAAGCTCTTCGGCACCCCCATGGGCGGCGACATGAGCAGCATCTTCATCAATCGCAACTACTTTCGCACCAGCCAGGTCCGCATGCCGCCCGATAGCTACAGGGAAGCGCGGTATGAGACGGAGTGGACGTTCGACCATGTGCTGGACGCGGCGCGGCGCCTCACCAAGCCCCCGACCGTCTACGGTATCGACGTCTCCACCGGCTCCGGCAATCCCTTCAGCCTGGTGGAGTCCTTCGGCGGGGAGACCCTCTCCAAGGACTGGGACGCGTTTCTCTGGCACGAGGAGCCGGCTATCAGGGCCTGGCAGTGGCTCGCCGACCTCCGCCTGGTGCACCGCGTCGCCCCCTCGGCCGAGGAGAACCGCAATTACCGCTTCCAGCAGGGCAACCTGGCCATGGCCTGGACCCTCGTCTCCCAGATGACCTACCGCACGATGGACGTGAAAGACGCCTTCGACTGGGATCAGACGGTCTGGCCCCACCTGGAAGGCAAGAAGCCCAAGGTGATGTTCTGGTACAGCGCCTGGTGCCTGAACAAGGAGACGAAGCACCCCGACGAAGCCTTTCTCTGGCTGCACCACGTCAGCGGGCCGGACGGCACCCGCCCGGGCGTGGAGCTGGGCTGGGAGCTACCCCTGTTCAAGGAGATGGACCCGCTCTACAACAAGCGCATCGCCGAGTGGAAGAAGAACGTCAAGCCAGCGCTGGAGGGGCTGGACTTCGCCATCAAGCGCCACTACTACCACCACCCCCGCTGGAGCCAGGCCTGGAACGACTACATCGGCCCCGCCATCGATGACATCAAGGCCGGCAAGCAGGGCGCGGCGCAGGCCCTGCGGGCCATCAAAGGCCCCGTGGACGAGCTCCTCAAGGAAGGCGCCGCCCTGATGCGCTAGCCTGACCTATCCACAGCCAGTGGGCGGTCCTCTCTCCGAAGAGAGTTCCCTCTCCCTTTAGGAGAGGGCTAGGGTAGGGGTTACCGCGGGAACATCCTCTCCCCATGGCCTTCGTCCCCCCGCTCCGACGCGGAGCGGGGGGACGAAGGCCGCGCCGCATCCCTGCCCCATGCCGCCCCACCGTGCCGCTTGGCCCCGGCCGAAGGGGGTGAGGTCCGTCGCCGCGTCTCCGCGTCGCCGCGTCCCCGCGTCCCTGCGTCGGGGCGGCGGAGGGGCAGGGGGCGTCACTCCACCAGGCCGGTGCGGTCGATCGACTCCACGAAG
>DAOTTI010000073.1:0-7550 GCA_034437795.1 Chloroflexota bacterium
GTGTGCACCGCCACCGGCGCGCCGGCCCCGACGCGGGCGCGGATCTGCGCCGCCAGGGCTTCCAGCGGCTCGCGCCGGCGGGCCACCAGGAGCAGGCGCGCCCCCTCCCGCACAAAAAGCGCCGGAATGGCCGTCCCCATACCGCCGCCGGCCCCGGCGACGATCGCTACCTTATCCTGCAGTCTCATCGTCGTCCCGCCCTCTCCGAGGCGCGCCCCTGTAGGGCGCTCGATCGAGTGTGGTCGAGCCTGGCGCCAGGAGCGGCCCTTCGCGGCTCACCTGCGGTGGCTCACCCGCTGGCACGCGCCCCCTCTCAGTCTGCCTGATCGCCCGCCATTTGTCATCCAGTGCCTGTCGCGGGCATTGCCACGGGCGGAGCGCGACCTCTATGCTTATGCCGCGTAACGGTATCCGCAGACGGAGGGGGCTTGCAGCAGGTGAGGAGAGACCATGGCGAGGCAGCAAGGTGCTCGTTCGGATGCAGGGGCTGAGGGAAGGAGCAAGGTAGCCGGCTGCAGCCGGCGGGCGTTCCTTCACCGCGGCGGCGTGGCAGGCGCAGCGTTCGGCCTGGCGGCCTGCGGCATCCCCGGCGTGGCCTCCACGCCGGCCAGCGGGCTCAAGGACGTGCCGGTGACGCTGCGCTATCTGACCTGGTACGGGGGCGATCGCCGGCCAACCACAGACGCCTGGATCAAGGCCTTCAATGAGGAGTGGCCGCGGGTGAACGTCGAGGTGGAGGAGGTGACCCTCGGCGACTTTCCCACCAAGTTCCAGACGCAGCTAGCCGGCGGCACGCCCCCAGACGTGGTGCTGGCCGATTCGCACGCCCAGACCAAATGGTTCGACGCCGGCGCTCACCTGGACCTGGGGCCGATGCTGGCCCGCGACAAGATCAACCTGCAGCGCGATTACGCCCTGGTAGGTATTGAGTTCTGGTGCGGCAAGGTCTATTTCGTCCCCTTCTTCGCCGACTCCAACGCCATCTTCTACAACAAGACCATGCTGGAACGCGCCGGGCTCAAGGATCCCTGGGCGGACGGCAAGGGCGACTGGACGATCGACGACCTGTTTACCCTGGCCAAGGCGGTCACCCGCGACCTGGACGGCGACGGTGTCCCCGACCAGTGGGGCCTCTCGGCCGCCTTTGGCGTTTCCGAGGCAGGGCCCTGGACCTGGACGCGGGGCGGCGACATCGCCGACTTCCAGAAAATGCAATACACGGTCGATCACCCCATCTCCATTCAGGGACACCAGCAGCTCTACGATTGGCTCCTGAAAGATCGCGTGATCGTGCCGGCGGCGGAGCAGCAGCGGATCGTGGCGGCCCACCCCGGCCTCAACATCTTTAGCTCCGGCAAGGTCGCCTTTCACATGCGCGCCGTGAACGACGTGGAACTTTTCCAGCGCACGATCGGTAACGCCTTTGAGTGGGATTGCCTGCTCTTTCCCAGGATCGGCAATCGCCTGGGCGTCAACCTTGCCGCCGGCAGCGGCCATTGCGTCGTCAAGGAGAGTAAGGCCCAGGAGCAGGCCTATCAGCTGGTGCGGACCATCTCCACCGATCGCGGGCAGGAGATCATGGGCACCATGCTGGGCCTGCCGGCCCTCAAGGCCAAGCAGGAGGTCTGGCTCAAGGCGCGGCAGCGGGCGGGGCCCTCGCCCGCCCATCCCCAAGTCTGGATGGAGGTCTTCAAGCGCCCCTATGGTGTGCACTTCCGGCACCATACCACGCGCGAGGTGCAGGCCATCTACGGCCAGCAGATGACGCCGGTGCGCAACGGGCAGGCGCCGCTCATCCCTGCCCTGCAGGAGGCCAACCGGCTGATGAACCAGGCGCTCAAGTACGGCGACTGCCAGCCGTACAAGGGCATCACCCATCCCATCCAGCCCGGAAGGTGAGACGCGAGCGTGAGCGTGCTGGCGCAGATGGCGCAGGCGGCCGTCAGCCCCGTTCTGGCATCCGGCTCGGGAAGTGAGGCGCGAGCGTGGGCGTGACGCGGTTAGAGGTGCGCCGGCGCGCGCCGTTCGCCGATGGTACGTCCTTCGGTGAGGCGGGGCCCTACGAGCGGCTTGACGGCATTCTGCATTTCGCCGTTGATCCCGACCATGCGCTCAACCAGGGCATCGTCGACCTTGACCGTGCTCCCCGCGCCCCCGACGGTCGGGTTCACTTCTGGGCGGACTTCTGCCTGCTCCAGCCGGCCGACCCGGCGCGCGCCGCCGGGCTCCTGCTGTTTGAGGTGCCCAACCGCGGGCGCAAGGGCGTGCTGGGACGCCTGAACCGGCCCGCGCCGTCCGGCGCGCCCGCCGGCGGCGGGGGCGGTATGGAGATCGGCGATGGGCTGCTGCTGCGCCAGGGCTGGACGGTTGCCTGGTGCGGCTGGCAGTGGGATGTGCTGCGGGAAACGCGCGGCGACGGCGGCGAGCCCTTGATGGGCCTGGCGGCGCCACAGGCCATGGACGGCGGCCGACCCATTGCCGGGCCGGTGCTGCTGGAGTGGCAGCCGGACGAGCTCCAGCGTGACCACCTGCTCGCCGACCGTATTCACCATCCCTATCCGGCGGCCGACGTCGACGATCCGGAGGCGACGCTCACGGTGCGGGAATGGCCAGACGCGCCTCGCGTAGCCATTCCCCGCGAGCGGTGGCGCTTCGCTCGTGATCAGGGCGGCACGCCAGTGCCCGACGATACCCACGTCTGGCTGGAGGGCGGGTTCCAGCCCGGCCGGATCTATGAGCTGATCTACCGCACACGCCTGTGTCCCGTCGCCGGCACGGGATTGCTGGCGGTGCGTGACTGCGTCGCCTTTCTGCGCTACGGCACGGCGCTGGATGGAAACCCCTGCGCCGGCCGCCTCACGGCTACGTTCGGCTATGGCTCGTCGCAGAGCGGGCGCTTTCTGCGCACCTTCCTGTACTTTGGGCTGAACGTGGACGAGTCGAGCCGTCGGGTGTTTGACGGGCTGCTGATCAACGTGGCCGGCGCGCGTCGTGGAGAGTTCAACCACCGCTACGCCCAGCCCTCGGTGATCAGCGCGCGCAGCTTCGGCCACCTGCCGCCCTTCGGGTTCGACGGCTTGCTGGCGCGCCAGCGGGCGCGCGGCGGCGTGCCCCGCATCGTGGCCACCAACACCTCGTCCGAGTACTGGGGGCGGGAAGCGTCCCTGCTGCATACCGATGAAGCCGGCACGCGCGACGTGCCGCTCCCCCCAGAGGTACGGGTCTATCACTTCGCCGGCACGAAGCACGCGCCGGGCTCGCTCCCTGCACCTTCGGCCATGCCGAACGGCGGCGCGCCGGAGCGGTGCGTCCAGCTCGCCAACGTCGTCGACTTCAAGCCCCTACTGCGGGCGGCCTTCTTCAATCTGGTGGAATGGGTGACCCGCGGCCGCGAGCCCCCGCCCAGCGCGTACCCGCGCCTGGCGGACGGCACGGCGGCTCGTCCCGACGTGGTGCTGGCCACCTTCCACCGTTTCCCCGGCGTGCGCGTCGTCGACCCCGAGCGCCTGCTGGTCAATCGAGCGCTGGACCTCGGTCCTGAAGCGGCCCGCGGCGTTGGGCACTACCCGCCGATCACCGGCCGGCGCTACCCAATCTACGTGCCGGCAGTAGACGAGGACGGCAATGAGCTTGCCGGCATCCGCCTGCCGGACGTGGCCGTGCCGGTAGCAACGCACACTGGCTGGTTTCCGCGCCCGCCGGCCACCGGCGGCGAGGGGCAGCACAAGGATATGCAGGGCGCGACGATCCCTTTCGCTCCCACTGCGGAGGCACGGCAGCGCTCCGGCGATCCGCGTCCATCGATCGCCGAGCGCTATCCTAGCCCCGAGGCCTACCTGGCGGGCGTGCGCGCCGACGCGGAGCGCCTCGCGTCCCAGCGCTACCTGCTGCCGGAAGACGTGGACCTGGTGGTCGATAACGCCGCTCACCGCTTCCGCGCCTTTGCCGGGGGCGCAGCTTGCCCGGACTATTCATGAGCGGAGCCCTCACCCTAGCCCTCTCCCACAGGGAGAGGGGGCAGGGGTGCCTCGTCCGGAGTAACTGGTGGTGCCTTTGCTGGGGCGGCACGGCCGCGGCGCGAAGGCCCAGGTGGATCGCTCAGCGCCGTTTGAGCGCGCCAGGACCAGTGAGAGGCGTCCGCGCCTGTGCCATGCGCCACTCACCCCGCGCGCGTGCAGCAGCTCACTGACCGGCTCACCTGCTACCGGCCGGGCCGAAGACGTCCAGCAGGAACCGCTCCATGCGCTCAAGCGTGGGCCGGTACCAGGGCGGGCGGTTGAAGAAGCCGTGGGCTGCGCCGTCGGCCGCATACAGCTCGGCGCGCACGCCGTACTCACGGAGCCGGCGCTGGAAGGCGACGGCCTGCTGGAACGGGATCGTCTCGTCGGCCGTGCCGTGTAAGAGCAGCGCCGGCGCGGCCTGCGAGCTGGCCTGATGCAGCGGGGAGGCCTCGATCGCCAGGCGCGGATCATCGCCCAGCAGGGCGCTACGCGGGCCGGCGGCCCGCTCGCTGTCCAGCGCCGGCAGGTCAAAGACGCCGTTGAAGGCCACCACAGCCTGGACACGGGACGAGATGCCATCCACCACGGCGTCCGTGGTGCCCAGGAGCGCAGCCAGGTGCCCGCCGGCGGACCCGCCGGCCGCGCCGATGCGCTGCGGATCAACCCCCAGTTCGGCCCCCTGCGCGCGGAGCCAGCGGACGGCGGCCTGCACGTCTTCTAGCTGCGCGGGGAAGCGGTGCGCTGGCGCGAGGCGATAGGCAACGGTGATCCCAGGCCAGCCCAGACTGGCAAAGTGGGCCGCGTGGCGCCAGAACTGGCGGGGGCTGCCTCCACGCCAGCCCCCACCGTGGATGTAGACCATCCACGGCATCCGCGTCTGCGGGCGCTTCTTGGGCACAAAGAGGTCAAGCTGGAGCGCCTGCCCCGCGGGGCGGGCGTAGACGATGCCCGTCCGGAGCTCCACCGTCGGCGGCAGGACAAAGGGCGGGTCCATCTGGGACGGATCGAGCGCCGGGCGGGGCGTCCCTTGCGCCGGCTGGCTCGGGCGCGGCGGCGTGGCGGTCATCTTGGCAGATCCTTGGCGCGAACTGTACAACAAACGCACCCCAGCTGCGCGGCGCCTTCTGCGGTTGCGCGCGGGGGCCTGCCGTGCCGGTGGCAAGCGCCGCCCGCCGCGTGGCGGGACCAGCCCAGAGGGGCTCACGCTGCCGGCGCTCCAGCAGGCCCGGCAAGCGCGGCGGCACCGGCCGGCGCGTGGCGGGACCAGCCTGAGGCTACTAAGGGAGGAGAAGGCATGACGGTGACGCGGCCCAACGTCCTCATCCTGCTGCCGGACCAGTTGCGGGCCCAGGCGCTCCACTGCGCCGCCGACCCCAACGTGCAAAGCCCCCACTTCGACCGCCTGGCTGCCGAGGGGGTGCAGGTGCGCCACAGTCTGACCACCAATCCGGTCTGTACTCCGGCTCGTGCCGCCCTGCTCACCGGCCGCTATCCGCACGCCACCGGCCTGATCCACAATAACCTCCGCCTGCCGGAAGAGGAGATCACCTTCGCCGAAGTGCTCCGCGACCAGGGATACGCCACGGGGTACATCGGCAAGTGGCACCTGGATGGGGAGGAGCGCCCCGGCTTCGTGCCCCCTGGCCCCCGCCGGCAGGGCTTCGACTACTGGGCGGCCTTCAACCGCGGCCATCGCTACTGGGACTCCGTCTACTTCCGCGACACGCCCGAGCCCATTCACCAGAGCGGCTATGAGCCGGACTACCAGACCGACCTGGCCCTGGAGTTTGTTCGGGCGCACCGTGACCGCCCATTCTGCCTCGTGCTTGCCTGGGGGCCGCCCCACACGCCCCTCACCCCACCGGACCACGACCGCGCGCTCTACGATCCCCAGCGCCTGGAGCTGCGCCCCAACGTCCCGCCAGAAGAAGCGGCCCGCGCGCGGGAGGAGCTGGCCGGCTACTACGGCCACATCACCGCCCTCGACCGCAACGCGGGGCGGCTCCTCGACGAGCTGGACCGGCTTGGCCTTGCCTCACGCACCCTGGTCGTGCTTACCTCGGACCACGGCGACCTGCTCGGCTCGCACGGCCTCTACCGCAAGGGATCGCCCCTGGAAGAGAGCGCGCGCGTCCCGCTGCTCCTGCGCTGGCCGGACGGCCTGCCCGCCGGCTATGAGGCGGACGTCCTGGCCGCATCCGTCGACCTCATGCCCACGCTGCTCGCCCTGTGTGGCGCGCCGGTTCCAGAACGCGTCCAGGGCCGCGATCTCTCCACCTGGCTCCGCGGCGCCGGCGCCGCCCCCGGCCAGGAGGCGCCGGACGCCGTCTACCTGGAGGGCCGCATGGGCCGGCCCGAAGAATGGCGCGCCATCCGCACCCGCCGGCACCTGTTGGCCGTAGAGGTGCGCGAGCCTGCCGCGGCACGGTACCTCTTTGATCTGGAAGCCGACCCGTACCAGCAGCGCAACCTGGCCGGCGCCCCACAGGTGGCCCAGGTCGAAGTGGCGTTGATGGGCCGCCTCCGCGCCCTGGCGCGCGAGACCGGCGACCGCGCGCTGCAGTGAATACAGGGACGCGGGCCAGCCAACTCGCCATCTGCGACGCGTCGACTGCGGCGGGAGCGACCGCCACGGCGCCTGCGGGGTGCAGGGGGCGCGGGCCAGGCGTTCCGCCGCCTACGAGGCGTACTTCTGGAACACGGCGTTGGCGAAGTCCTCCGCCTGCTTGAGCGCGTCGCGTACGTTCATCTTGCCATTGATCGCGTCGGCAATGAAGGTGCTGACCTGGGACCGGTACTCGGCGAGGGGAGCGTTATAGTGGGCCGGTAGGGCGCGGGTGGCCTGGATCGATTCCTTCAGCAGGCGCCGGCCCTGGGGCGGCCCGACCTTGTCGGGGTTGGCATAGGTTTCCGTGGCCGAGTCCACCCGCGCTGGCACCTCCTGGAAGAGCGCCGTCACGCGGTCCTGCACCGGCTTGGTGAGCATGAACTTCATGAACTCCCAGGTCGGCTCCACCCGCTTGCTCTGCGAGCTCATCACCAGCCCGCGCAGGTTGGCGGCGCTGCCCGTCTTGCCCGCCTGCGGCGATTTGGGGATGAAGCTGGCCTCCCAGCGCAAGCCGTCCACCTTCAGGTTTTCCTGGAAGACCCAGTCGCCGACCGTGCTCATGGAGGCCAGCCCTTGCTGGAAGAGCTGCGTCGTATTGCGGCCGGTGGCGCTGATCTCGTCGGCCGTCGGGGCGACGCGGTGCTTCTGTACCAGGTCGGCAAGGAACTGGATGGCCTCCACCGCCGGCGGCGCCGATAGGGTGCAGCGCTTGAGGTCGGGGGTGAAGTAGCTGCCCCCGTTGGCGTAGACGAAGTTCAGCCAGCCGGTTTCGTCGCTGGTGATGACGATGAACCCGTAGCGGGTGTCCTGGGGCGTGGGGCCGCGCCTGGTGAGCTTGACGGCGTACTCGAGCAGAGTGGTCCAGTTCCACCGGTCGCCGAGCTCAACTGGCGACTTGAGCCCAGCCGATTCCAGGTGGGCCAGGTTGAAGACGCTGGCGA
>DAOTTI010000074.1:0-7130 GCA_034437795.1 Chloroflexota bacterium
GGGTGGGCGGTGAGCGGCACGGTGGGCGGGGCCGCGCTGGGAGCCGTCACGGGGGCGGCTGCCGGCGGCCTGGTGGCGGCGGCGTTCGGCGGACCGGGCGCCGTGCCGGCGCAGGCCCTGCGCTGGGCGGTGGCAGGGGCGACCGCCGGCGGGCTGCTCGCGACCGTGCTGGGAGCGGTGCACTTCGCGGCTCTCACCCCCAGACCGCCGGCGCCGGCGTCATTCCCATTCCATTCGGGGCCAGCCAGCCAGGGCTTGCTCCCCCGCGGCGAGAGCGCGCAGAGCTAACGAGGCGTCGTCGGCGGGACACGAGCCGCGCCTCTGGGCGCTGCGCCGCAAAGCAGGCTGGGCGATGACCGTGATCACGAGGTAGCCATGGACCAGGTACTCAAGGCAGGACAGACCGTTCGCGCGGAGACGTCTGGACTGGCGTGCGAGGTGGGCGAGCTGCTGGGGAGCGGGGGGCAAGGGGAGGTGTACCGCGCCACGCTGGGCGGCCGGCCGGTGGCGCTCAAGTGGTACCTGCCGGCCGCGGCCACCGCCGAGCAACGGGCCGCGCTGGAGGTGTTGATCAAGAAGGGCCGGCCGGCCGAGCGCTTTCTCTGGCCGCTAGAGCTCGTCTCGGCACCGGGCGTGGCGGGATTTGGCTACGTCATGCCCCTGCGCGAGCGCCGCTACCGGGGGATCGCCGATCTCATGAAGCGGCGCATCGACCCGACCTTCCGCGCCCTGGCGACGGCGGGCCTGGCGCTCGCCGACAGCTTCCTGCAGCTCCACGCCCGCGGCCTCTGCTACCGCGACATCTCCTTCGGCAACGTGTTCATCGACCCCGACACCGGCGACGTGCTGATCTGTGACAACGACAACGTGGCGGTGGACGGCGAGGGCTGCGGCGGCGTGCTGGGGACGCCGCGGTTCATGGCGCCGGAGGTGGTCCGCGGCGACGCGCGGCCCAGCACTCAGACGGACCTCTTCTCGCTGGCGGTGCTGCTCTTTTACCTGCTGATGATGCACCACCCGCTGGAAGGGGCGAGGGAGGCGGCCATCCGCTGCCTGGACCTGCCGGCCATGACCAGGCTCTACGGGACGGAGCCCGTCTTCATCTTCGACCCGCACGACACCTCCAACCGGCCCCTCCCTGGCTGCCACGACAACGCCCTGGCCTTCTGGCCCATCTACCCGCAGTTCCTGCGCGACCTGTTCACCAAGGCGTTTACCGCCGGCATCCATGACCCGCAGCACGGGCGCGTGCGCGAGAGCGAGTGGCGCTCAGCGATGGCCCGGCTGCGGGACGCCATCGTTTACTGCGGCCACTGCGGCGCCGAACAGTTCTACGACGCCGAACGTCTTCACGCGGCCACGGCGGCGCCGTTGCCGACCACCTCCGCCGCCATGGCCGGCCACGCCCACCGGCCTCCAGCGGCCCCTTCCACACCCTTCGAGGCACGCCCGGCGAATCCAGGCCACAACGGGCAGGCGAGCGACCCCGGGGGCGCCGCCGGCCCCTGCTGGGCCTGCGGTCGATCGAGCGCGCTCCCGCCGCGCCTCCATGTCGGGCGCCACGTGGTCATGCTCAACCACGATGCGCGGCTCTACCCGCACCACGTGGACGAGCAGCGCCTGTACGACTTCTCCCAGCCGGTCGCCGCCGTCACCCGCCACCCCGCTCATCCTTCGATCTGGGGACTCAAGAACCTCTCCCAGGAGAACTGGGTGATCAGCGGCATGGATGGCCTGCGGGACGTGCCGCCGGGGCGCAGCGTCACCCTCACGCCGGGCCTGCGGATCCACTTCGGGCGCACTCAGGGAGAAGTGCACGCGTAGCAACCCTGTCCCCACGTGTGCCCCGCGTCTCCGCGTCGGGCCAGGGCGCGGGGTGGGGCCGCCGTTCAGGCCCCGCTGGTGATGCCGGCGGTGCGTTCGTAGGCATCGCGGATGGTGGGCGCCGCCTGGTCCCAGGCGATGTCCGGATGCTGCGCCTCCCAGAGGTCGCGGAGCTCAGCCTGGACGTCGAACCAGGACTTGCCGCGATGCTCGGGGCGGCCGGCCATCTCCCACCCGAAGCGATAGCGTGGCTCGTAGCGCTCCCACTGTGCGGCAGGCAGCCCGAACTTCTGCTCCCAGTGCTGCCGAAACTCGGGCATCACCTCTTCCCAACGCGCTGCGCCAGTGGCCGTCTGGGGTGCCTCGCGATCGATTGCCATGGTCACGAGCCCTCCTGGACGCTGATTCTTGCACAGGACGTGCCAGCGGCACATCAGGACCAGCGGCGAGACCACCTCTCCTGCGGGCACGTCGACGCTGGATTGTTCCTGAGCGGAGCCCTCACCCTCGCCCTCTCCCAAAAGGAGCAATGACTTCTGCAGCAGCCGGTGAGAGCGCCCCCCGCCTGGCGCGCTCTTACCCGGTGGGTCTCCCGCTGAGGCAGGAGCGAACCGCCCCGCTTGCTGGCGCTGAGGGCCACGATGGTACAGCCCTCAGTCCCTGTTCGGTGGGTCGCTGTCCCGTGCAGCAGCACCAGCGGGCGCGGCGCCGTCACGCTGCCAACGCTCGTAGATGCCGGCCACCACGTCATCGATGGACTCACGGTGCGTCTCTACGTCCAGGATCTCGGCCTGCGCCGACGCCTGCGCCAGCAGATCGGCAAGGCGGACCTGCTGCGGGTCGAAGACGTACTCATGCCGGTCATCGTGCGACCGGAGCAGGGCGGCCCCGCTGAGGACGGGGGCCGGGCCGCCGGCTGTGACCAGCGCCAGACGGCGGCGGTCGGCGACCTCACGGCGCAGGCGGTCAAAAGGGCCATCGAAGGCGATGCGCCCACGGTGGATCAGGACGATGCGGCCGGCTAGCTGCTCGAGATCCTCCATGTCGTGGCTGGTGACAAGCACGGTGATACCCCTGGTCCGGTTCAGCTCCTTGATCGCGGCGAGCATAGTCCGCTTGGCCAGCACGTCCAGGCCGATGGTGGGCTCGTCCAGGAGCAGCAATTCGGGCTCGTGGAGCAGGGCCAGGCCGAGGTCGGCGCGCATGCGCTGGCCCAGGCTCAGCTCGCGGGCCAGGCTCTGGAAGAACTCGTCCAGGCCCAGCAACTCCTTGACGAAGCCCAGCATGCGTTCGTAGCGCTCGCGCGGGACGCCCCACACCACCCGCTTCCACTCGTAGCTGGCGGCGATGGGATGGTCCCACCACAGCTCGGTGCGCTGGCCGAAGACGACGCCGATCCGGCCGACGTAGCGCACCCGATCACGCACCGGGGCCATGCCCAGGGCCCGCACGGTACCGGCATCCGGCGACAGCAAGCCGCACAGCAGCTTGATGGTGGTGCTCTTGCCGGCCCCGTTCGGCCCGGCGTAGGCGACGATCTCGCCGTGCCGGACCTGGAGGTCGACGCCGCGGAGCGCCTCGACCGTCCGCACCTCGGGATGGAGAAGGTTGCGGACGAGGTCGCGGAGCCGCCCTGAGCGCTGGCGCTGGCGGTAGCGCTTCCAGACGCCAGAGAGCTCAACGGCGAAAGCCGTGTGGCAGGTAGCGTTGCGAACCAGTGCGGCCATAGTGACGCATGCCTCTGGCGAAGACGACGACGGTGACGAGCGCAAACCCGACGGCGGCGACGGGGGTCACGGCGGCGCCATAGGGCGCCGGATCGAGCCCTAGCAGGGCGCGGCACGGATACCAGGCGACAAAGCCGGCGGGCACCAGCGTCAGTAGCGAGCCGGCCAGGATGGGGCCGACGCCGTCGAGTGGGAAGGGCTTGAGCGCGCCGAGCATGGCTGTGGCGGAGCTGCTGATCTCCTCCGCGGCGTGCGGCGCCCAGAAGGCCAGGCTGCCCCACAGGAACGAGAAGGAGAGGTAGATCGCCACCGAGGCGGCCAGGTTGAGGGCCAGGAGCGCCAGCCAGGGGAGCGAGGGCGGCAGGGAGAGCCTGGCCCCCGCCCAGAGCGTGAGGACGAGGGCCGGCACGAGGGCGCCAGAGCCGGAGAAGGGCATGAACCCCTCCGCGCCGAGCGAGAGCCACACCGGCAGGGGCTGCACGAGCGTGTGATCGAACTGCCCGCGCCCGATGCGCCGGCTGACGTGCATGACGTTATACCCAAAGAAGAGATCGGGGATGGCCCGCACCAGGATGGCGTAGCCGAGCATAAAGAGCACCTGGTCCCGCGTCCAGGCGCCGATGGACCCGAAGCGCTCCGCCAGCAGGAAGGTGGCGGTCACGGCCGCCACGGCGAGCACCGCGTCGGACGTGTAGTAGATGAGCAGCGACCGCAGGTTACGCGTGACGAACAGCAGGTCCAGGTAGGCATAGACGCGCCACAGGCGGAGCAGGCGCATCAGACCGGCCGCGAGCACCCTTTGGCCCCGATCCGCGCCGCCACAGGGGCCGGGAGAGCTCGGCGCCGGCGTCTGGGGCAGCACGGCGGGCTCCGTCCTGCCCTGGTGCGCTGCAACCCTAGCCGCCATAGCCGGCCAGCCTTTCGCGCTGGCGACGCCACAGCACGCCGGCCAGGGGCCAGAGCAGGAGCGACCATCCTACCTGCGTCAGCAGGAGCGAGAGCGGGTCGCCCGTCCCGGTGTAGATGCGTAGCGGGGCGGAGGCCATGGCGGCGAACGGGAGCCAGGCGAAGATCTGGCCCAGGTTCCACGGCAGCAGGGCCAGCGGGAGCACTGCCCCCGACAGGAGCGTGCCCACCGCCAGGCGCACGTGCTGCAGCAGCCAGACGCCGGTATCGAGCGCGACGGCCAGGACGCAAAAGATGATGTCGATGGCTAGACCGACCGAGATGGCGAGCAGCAGGCTGGGCAGGAAGAGCAGGCCGCCGGCCGGAGTAGCGGGGCGCGGATCAACGCCGAAGAGCGGGGCCAGGAGCAGCAGAGGCAAGGCCGTGAGGCACAGGCCGGGGAGCCAGCGCCCCGCCATCTCGGCCGCGAACTGCCCGGCGATGCCCATCGGGCGCACGAAGTGGCTGACGACGGTCCCCTCCCACATGGCGTGCTCCAGTCCGGACCGCGGCTGGAGCTGTTCGCTGAAGGCGCGAGCGACGAGCGTATAGGTGAGGACGGTGCCGAGGTCCATCTCGGCGACCTCGCCCCGGCCGGCGAAGATCACCCGCCACAGGGCCAGGAGCACGGCGGTGTGGAGGAAACGGATGAGGTAATCGGCGGCCGCGTAGAGGCCGTCGCCGGCTACGGCCGTGGCCGCCATCGAGGCCGTTTTCAGGTATTTGTGGAGCACCGGCAATGCTGCCGGCGCAGGGAACGTCGTGGGCGTTGGCATACGGCTGTGGTCCTTTTCCCAACTGCATGCAGTGCGCGCTGACAAAGGGGGGCGAGAGATGCGTCGTGGTGAGACAGCGGCGCCTGCGATCGGGGGATGCCCGCCGGGCAAAGAAAAAGGCCGCGGAGGCGAGGGGCGTCCGCGGCCAGCCGGCTAGTGGCGCGTGCAACTCAGTTGCATGTTGGCTCCCGCTGCTGGCCCGTGGTGGCAAACGGTGCGGACATGACGTGGCGCGGGAACCGGTACATGGCCAGGCTCGAATCAGTTGCGGCTACAGTCTGCCAGGTTCTGTGGCCGGCGGCAAGAGCCGCAGCGCCAGCGGGTGCAACCAGCTAATCCGGATGCGGACTGCTGAGTTCCGTCTCCCATAGGGAGAGGGATAGGGTGCGGGCACCTTTGGTCGTCCCGCCTCCGGCGAGAACCCCGGATGAGGGTGAGGGCTCCCTTGGGGACCGTCCCCGCTCCCTGTGGGAGAGGGCGAGGGTACCGCGTCATTCATGGCTCACCCCTGGCTCATCCCCGCTCCCTGTGGGAGAGGGCGAGGGTCCGCCTCGTCGAAGCCCACCGCACACGCCGCCCCCCGCTCCCTGTGGCAGAGGGCGAAGGTGAGCAGGGCTCAGCCGGTCGGCCTGCGAGCGACGGCGATGAGGCGGGGGCTGGAGCTTTCAAACGGATCGAGCTCGTAGGAGCCGTAAAGCGCCTCCAGCTCCAGGCCGGCTGCCGGCAGGAGCAGCTCCAGCTCGCCGCGGGTCAGGTAGCGCAGGGTGAATGGCGCGACGTAGCGCTTGACCGAGCCGTCCGGCTGTATCTCGTCGTAGAAGTTGGCCATGGAGATGAGCTGCGCTGCCCGATCGACAGTGGGCGACTGGAAATGGAGCAGGTGGATCCCGCCGGGCAAGACCTTCAGGCAGTGCAAGAAGAGCTGCCCTTCCTGGTCCTGGTCCGGCAGGGCCACGTCGGGGTTAAACAGATCGACCACCAGCCGGCCGCGGGGCTGCAGGTGGCGGCCGGCGCAGGCGAGCGCCTGGAGCTGCTGCCCGCGGGTCTCGAGGTGCATCAGCGAGTTGAGGGCAATGAAGACCAGCCCGAAGAAGCGGCCAAGGGAGAAGTCGCGCATGTCGCCCTCAATCAGGCGCACGCGGTCCGCCAGGCCCGCCGCCAGCGCCTTGTTGCGGGCGATGGCCAGCATGGCCGGCGAGACGTCCAGCCCCGTCACCACATGGCCGGCCTCCGCCAGGGGGATGAGGCAGCGCCCCGTGCCGCAGGCCAGCTCCAGGATGCCGCCCGCATCGGCCCCCGCCGGCTCGATGGCGGCGGCGAAGCCGGCGTACATGGCCAGGTCCTGCCGGTAGTCGTCGTGCTCCAGGTCGTAATAGCGGGCGTGCCGGTCGAAGTCGGCCGGCGAGGGACAAAGGGCATCCGGAGGACGCCCGGTGGCAGGTCCGTCCTTCGTCCTTCGCCCGTCGTCTATAGCCGTTCGCCGCTCGCCTCGCGTCATTCGTCCTTCGTCCATAGCCGTTAGCGCCGAGCGAGGGCGACGATCTCGATGACGGCGAACATGCCGAAGAGCAGCAGGGCGTTGAAGCCGGACCAGGCGCGCACCATCAGCAGCAGCGCGTTCAGGACGACGAAGGCGGAGAGCATCAGTGCCTGGCGCGTCGCATGGCGGCTGCTGGCCTCCTGGTAGACGCGGGAGCGTGAGAACCGGGGGATGATGGCGCGGAGCAAGGGCGCGAGGGTGAAGAAGAGAGCCCCGAACAGGATGAGAAAGAAGGCGGCTCGGGGCAGGACCTCAGCCGGGTCGGTGGCATAGACCAGACCGGCCAGGGCGGCCCAGCAGAGCACGGCCAGCAGCAGG
>DAOTTI010000075.1:0-18798 GCA_034437795.1 Chloroflexota bacterium
TCACCCCCCGGCTCCCTCTCCGACACGGAGAGGGGGAACGCCGGCCATGGGGAGAGGACGGACGTCACCCCCTTGGGCCGGGGCCGCGCCGCACTCCTGCCCCAAGCCGCCCCACCGTGCGGCTTGGCCCCGCCGCCCCCGCTCATCACTCCTGTCGCTCCACTCTCGTCGTCACCCGCTACTCGTCACCCGCCACTCGCCACCCGCCACCCGCCACTCGCTACTCGCTACTCATCTCCCAGCGCCGGGCCCGGCGGCGGTGTGTCTCCTTCCCTGAGCAGGACCCAGCCTTCACCGGCGCGCGGTACCCCGTGCGCCGCCCCGTCCTCTTCCGTGCGACCATGCGGGCGCGGGCGCGCGGGCCGGCCTGCGGGCGCAGCCGCCCCGCGTGCGTGGCCGCGTGCCACGTTGCTGCGGGCGCCCCCTTTCTGCCCCGCCGCTCCAGCCGGCGCACGAGACCGGCCCGGGCGCTCTGCCGGCGCCAGGCCAGGCAAGGCGCTGATCTCGATCGAGCCATCGCTCCAGATCATGGCCCGATGGATGCGCGTCAGGTTTGGCACGCTGCGACCGGCGCGGCGCCACTCCACCAGCTGCTGCAGGACGCGGGTCTCGTGGGGGTGCGCCTCGATGAACGCGCTCACCGCCGCCTCGCCGCGCAGCATCGCCAGCTGGCGTTCAACCTCCCGTAAGCGAGCGCCGGTCACGTTGGCCACCATCGTCTTTGCCATTAGCGCCCTCTCCTCCAGCGACGCATGCTCTCATCTCTCGCCGAAGGGATTGTACCGGCCCGCCTGCTTGCCCTGATCGATTGGGGCCCAAGCCCCAAAGCCGGCTGTCGCCCGCCCGGCCCTTGCACCGTCTCGGAGCGGTGCCTGATGGCCGGTGCGTGGCGGCCCTGGCCCGTCTCCTGCAATACACTGGGCGTGGCGGGGCGGACGGGGAGCCTGGAGCGCGGGCACCGCCCCTGCTCCCTGTTCGCTGGCCCGCCTGCAGGGCACAGCGCCCGATGACAAGCAGGGCGCGCTGACAAGCAAGACGGAGGTGGAGAAAGCATGTTCTGGCTCTGGCGCCTGTTCCAGAGGCTGAGGGGCTGGCGAGGCATCCTGGCTGAAATACTGCTAGCCTGGCGGCTGTTTCGCGACCCCCGCGTGCCGCTCCGCCCTAAGCTAGTCATCCTCGCGGTCCTACTCTATTTCGTCTCGCCGATCAACCTCTCCTTCCAGTGGATCCCGCTCCTGGGGCAGGTGGATGACGTCGCCATCGCCCTGTTCAGCCTGGGCCTCTTCCTGAAGCTCTCGCCCCAGCACCTGGTGGCCGAGCACGCCCGCCGGCTTGAGCGCGAGCTGGCGCAGACTGAGCGCCTCGGCCGGTTCGGCCGCTTCTCGCGCTATGTCAGGCCGTCCTTCAAGCGCTGGACCGGGGCGGCTCCGGATCAGGCCAGGGCGTCGAAGCCTTCGGATCGGGCCACAAGGAGAGCTGGTGGAGGCTGATGCCCACAGCGCGCAAGGGCCGCCGGCGCCGCGGCGCCCGGCGCGGCGCGCGCCGCGCCTCCTCCCCGTATTCAGCACTCCCCTCCGCGACCGCCGGCCTGCTCGGCGCCACAGGGACTAGCTCCCCCGTCAGCATGTCGAGCTGGTAGTAGCCCGGGGCCTCACACCCGGCCTCTGCTGCTCCACCGGCCGTATTCTGCTGCCTGACCCCCGGCCTCTCCGGCCGTGCCGGGCGGCCGGATGGTGCTGCTGGCGCCGGCGCCGGCGGCCACGCCCGGCCATCGGGCTGGTGGCCCGGCTCCGGCCTCTCCGAAAAGACCTGGCGATCAGGCTGGTGGCCCGGCTCCGGCCTCTCCGAAAAGACCTGGCGATCAGGCTGGCGGCCCGGCGCCAGCGCTGCCGGCCATGGCGGCAGGTTGAACTGCTGGGGGCGCCGCAGGAGATCGGCCATCAGCCGGCGCTGCTCGTCGACCGGCCGCGCGGCCAGATCGCTGGTGTCACCGATGACCTCCTCCCACTGCGCCAGGTAGCGCCGGAAGGCTGCCACGTCACCGGCGATCAGGATGGGCAGCAGTCCCTCCTGAAACTGCCGCACGGCCGGGGACGGCCGCGCGCCGCGATCGGGTGCTGTCGCGAGACCGGCTGCTGCGGTGCGTCGGCGCGCTGCCATGGCGTTGGGTAAATCGTACCCTGGTCCCGCCCGCCAGGGCGCACAGCGGCATGGTTAGGCTAATCGTACCCTGGTTCGTACCCTCGTTCCAGCCCCGTTGCGCGGATGCCCCGTATCGTTCTCACCCCATGGCGCAACCCGCGCGGGCCCTGCACGTCGGTATGGTCGAACCCGAACCGATCCAGCGCCGGCCCGGCGAAGCTGTGGCTCGTACCCGAGCGCCGCTGCCGTCGTGCCGCGCATGCGTGACCGTTCCGGAAGGCGCTAACTGATGGCCGTCGTTCCCCGTTCCCGCGTCGCCGTGCTCCTGCGTCTCCAAGCCGGTGAGGGGCGGCGGGGCTGAGCCGCGCAGGGAGAGTTGACGATGCTCACGCTGTACCTCGTGCTGAAATGGATCCATGTCGTCCTGGCGATCACGGCGCTGGGCGCCAACATCACCTATGGCATCTGGATCGCGCGCAGCGTCCGAGCGCCGGAGCACCACGCCCACGTGCTGCGGACGGTGAAGTTCATCGACGACCGGATCGCCAACCCCGCCTACGTGCTCCTGCTGCTCACCGGACTGGGCATGGTGCTCCTGCCGGCCGGTCCGTCGCTGACCACCCCCTGGCTGCTTATCTCGCTGGCGCTCTACGTCGTGGCCATGTCCCTGGGCTTCTTGATGTACACCCCTGCACTGCGCCGCCAGATCGAGGCGGCCGAGCAGATCGGCGTCGATTCGGAGCAGTACAAGGTGACGGCGGCCCAGGGGCGCCAGTTGGGGCTGATCATCGGCGTGCTGGTCGTGGTGATCGTGTTCCTGATGGTGGTGAAGCCCGGCTTCGGGCTGCCGGCGCCCGCCGGCCCCTAATGCTGTTTCAGACGACCTCTTTGGGAATGCAAGCCCGCGCACCAGGGAAGGCAATGCCAAATCGCTGGCCTGATGGTGCACTAAGCCACGGTCCCTCCTCTGCCCCGTACGCCCGGTGTGACCCCGGCATGGCGGCCAGCGTCCAGGGAGTCCGAGCAGGGATGGACCACGTACAATCTCTGCCTCGTAGAGGGAGGCACGATGAAGCTGGCCTTTTCTAGCCTCGGCTGCCCGGCGTGGTCCGTTGAGCAGATGGTCAGGGCTGCGGGCGAGCTCGGCTACGAGGGTGTGGAGCTGCGTCTGCTGGATGGCGAGGTGATCCCCCCCGATCTCCCTGCGCTGGCGCGGCGGCGGGTGAAGGAGACCTTTGGCGCGGCGCGCATCCCCATCGTCTGTCTGGACACTTCCGCCCGCTTTACCGACCCTGACCCCGAGCGCCGGCAGAAGCAGGAGCAGGACGTGCGCGCCTACCTGGATCTCGCCAACGAGTGGGAGGCGCCCCTGCTTCGCGTCTTTGGAGGCAACCTGGCGCCCGGTATCACCGAGCAGCAGGGCGTCACCTATCTGGCGGAGAGCCTGAACCGTCTGGCGCCGGCGGCAGAGCGAGCCGGCGTCACCATCGCTCTGGAGACCCATGACGCCTTTTCGGCCGGGCGGCTGGTGGCCGAGGTGCTGGGCCGCGTGCCGTCGCAAGCGATCGCCGCCCTGTGGGACACGCACCACCCCTACCGTATGGGCGAGACCGTCCAGCAGACCTGGGACTACATCGGCTCCCGCCTGGTCCACACGCACGTGAAGGACGCGCGCCGCCGGCCGGATGGCACCTGGCAGCTGGTGCTGCTCGGCCAGGGCGAGGTGCCGGTCAAAGAGGCGCTGGCGCTCTGGGCCGCGCATGGCTACCGCGGGTACGTCTGCGTGGAGTGGGAGAAGAAGTGGCACCCCGAGATCGAGGAGCCGGAGGTAGCCTTCCCGCGGCACATCCAGGTGCTGCGCCAGTACCTGGCCGAGATCGGCCCCTAGCGCCGCCGGTCACTTGCCCTGGGTGCGGCCACTGGCTCGTCTGGCGAAATGGCACGAGGCATGGCGGATGCCCCATTAGCGCGTCACCCACCGGCGGCCGGCAGTGATCCTGCCGACGCGCTGCGCCGCGCGGCGGCGCGGCGCGCGGTGGACTGGGTGCGTGACGGCATGGTCCTGGGCCTGGGGACCGGCCGCACCGTCGGGCACGCCATCGAATTCCTGGCGGTTCGCGCACGCGAAGGGCTGCGTATTACCGGCGTCCCGTCTTCCCGCGCCACGGAAGCGAAGGCTACCGCCCTCGGGCTGGCCCTGGTGACGCTGGAGCAGTGCCCGGAGCTCGACCTGACCATCGACGGCGCGGATGAGGTCGATCCGCGCCTCCGCCTGCTGAAGGGCGGCGGTGGCGCCCTGCTGCGCGAGAAGGTGCTGGCCGCCGCCAGCCGGCAGCTCCTCATCGCCGTGGATGAGAGCAAGCTGGTGCCCCGTCTGGGCGCGACGCGGGGCGTGCCGCTGGAGGTCCTGCCCTTCGCTTACGTCCCCTGCGCCAGGCAGCTGGAACGGCTGGGGGGAACACCTCAGCTTCGGCGCGGCCCCGGCGGGGAGCCGGCCGTCACCGATAACGGCAACTGGCTCATCGATTGCGCGTTTCCACCCGAGCAGATGGGCGACCCCGCGGCGCTCGACGCAGCGCTTCACCGCATTCCGGGCCTGCTGGAGACCGGCCTCTTCTGGAGCTTCCGGCCCATCGTCGTCGTGGCCGACGCGGCCGGGGTGCACGTCCTGGGCACCTAGTTCCGGATCAGTTCCCGATTCTCGGTGAGCGAAGCCCTCACCCTCTCCCTTTGGGAGAGGGGACTGGTGGCCGGCAAGGAGGAATGCAGGCTAGCCGGATGCCAGGGCCGCCAGGCTGGGCTGCCAGCTCCCCCGCCGGAACAGCCACAGCAATGAGCCGGCAGCCGCCAGGGGCAGGCCGTCGGGGCAGACGGCGCCCAGAAAGCGCCAGAGCGGGTCTGGACGTTCCGGCTCAGGCGAGCGGTCGCCGCCGGCATGGCGCCAGTGTGTGCCCAGGGGCTCCGCCGGCAGGCGCGCCGCGTCGGGATACCAGCGGGCCCCACCCACGAGCGCCGCACATAGGCGGCAGAAGGCCTGCACGACGCGGCCGTCCAGCGTCCCGTTGCACTGGCGGAACTCCACCGTGTCCTTGGCCGGATCGCCCACGTTGGTCAGGTTGAGCGCCGCGCGTCGCGCCGCCCCCGCCTTCCCCAGCGCCTCTGCCAGCTCCGACACGCTCTCGTACACCGGCTGGAGCGGGCGCTCCAACGGACGGCAGTGCCGGTAGAAGAAGGCTTGGCCGCGATGCCGGCCGCCTTCGGCGCTGGCCATTCGGAAGACCAGGTCCTCAAAGCAGACGCTGGCCAGCATGGCCAGCCGCGAGAGTACGGGGAGCAGCGCCCCCCGCCTCAGGTCGTCCTCCGGCGCCGGCAGCCCGTGATCCCATCGGCGTCCGGCGCCGGCTCCCCGCAGGGCGTCGGTGCCGACGTGGACGTGCAGGCCGCACTGCTGGCTCACCCGTGCGCCGCAGCGGCGCAGCACGTCCAGGACAACGGCGACCTGCTCCCAGGCCGCGGCCGTGTCGCGTAGCGGCGGGGAGACGACCTCCCCACCCACCACGACCTCAGCGGTTCCATCGGCGCTGTTGAAGACGGCGCTGACTGACCGATCCTGCTCCACTACCCACCTGCCATGGGGCCGCGGGCTATGGTAGGCGGCCGGGCGCGGTGAGGCGCACAAGCCAAGGGCGTAGAGCTCACTCGCCACCCAGCCGGCGTCGGCGTCCGCGAACTCGAACTCCAGCCCGAACGTCCAGCGGTCCGTCTCCGCGCGTCGAGCCGGCCAGAGGGCAAAGACGCCGTCGGTCTGGTAGGGAGGCCCTCCCTCCGCGCCATGCGCCTGCGCCTCCAGCCACCGCTCGACCCGCTCTCCGTCCTCAGGGAGGTGGACCAGTCCATCCGCCAGGAACGCGCCGGCCTCCCCTGCACTCGTTCCCACCAGCGGGGGCCGCGCCTCCCCGGGCGCAATGCACGAGCGGAGGCCACTGGCCCGCCCCAGCAACGGCGGCCGCGCGGCGTCAACCGCCGCACCGGCTGCGCCGGTGCGGCGGTGCGCTGAGGCGTCTCCCGCCTCCGTGCCCGCCGGCGCTCCACTCATCGCTCAGTCCACCAGGAACGGGGCCGGTGGCCCTTCCACCCCAGCGGGTGCGGAAGGGCCACCGGCAGTCACTCAAGCGTACCAGCCGGCGCCCTGCCTACCAGTCCCCCGGTACTGGTGTACCGCCACCCCCTTCCAGGGGCGTGCGTCAACGGTCCGCATGGCGCCAGGCCATAGCCCGCGTTCCCCCTTGCCGCGTCGGTGCGGGGGCGACGCCGCCGTGGGTGCATGCTCACCCCGTGGCCTCGTTCCCCCTCTCCCGCACGCGGGAGCGGGGGCGGCCGGGCCAAGCCGCACGGCCGTGGCCGTCGTCCCCCTCTCCGTGTCGGAGAGGGGGCTAGGGGGTGAGGCCTGCTCCTCCCTCGCGGCTTGGCCCCGACCGAAGAGGGTGAGGTCCGCCTCGGCCAATCCCGAAGTTCTGCGCGCATCCTCCGCCATTGAGCTCGGGGTGAAGCCGGCCGAGGCGCTCGTACTGGCCAGTGGCGCCACGGTATGCTCTGGCCATGACCGGTGGCACGCGGCTGAAGATCCTGGTCCTGCACGGACCCAATCTGAACCTGCTCGGGCGCCGTGAGCCCCACATCTACGGGCGCATGACGCTCGCCGAGCTGAACGAGCGCATTCGGGCGCTGGCGCAGGAGCTGGATGTGGACGTGGAGATCTTTCAGTCCAACCATGAAGGGGAATTGCTGGATAAGCTCCATGCTGGCATCGATCAGGTGCACGGCTGCATCCTGAATCCGGCCGCGCTCACGCAGTACGGCGTCGGCTTGCACGACGCCATCAAGGCCGTTCCATTTCCCGTGATCGAGGTGCACCTCTCGAATATCCATGCCCGCGAGGAGTGGCGGCGCCACTCCCTGGTGGGACAGGCGGCCAAGGGCACCGTTCAGGGCCTGGGATGGCGCAGCTATACGGCGGCCCTCAGGGCGTTGGTCGAGGAGCTCAGGGAGCGCTACGCTCCGCCGTCCTCCCCCGACATTCCGGCAGCGGTCGGCACGACGGATGTGCCCGCAGGAGCATAGCCCTGGGATGGCCCGTGCTGGTGCCGGCTCTTCCGCTCGTGAAGAGGGGGCCCGGGCGGCCGGCGGGTGACTCGCCCGTGGTCCCCATCCACCAGCAACGTATCGCCGTCGGACACGGCATCAACGATCCCCACCACGTTCGCCACCGCGGGCAGGCCATACTCGCGGGCCACGATCGCCCCATGGGAGAGATAGCCCCCCGTCTCCATCACCAGGCCCGCCGCGCGCAGGAAGAGCGGCGTCCAGCCGGGGTCGGTCGTCGGCGCTACCAGGATGTCGCCATTCCGGAGCCGGTCCCCGTGCTGCGGGTGGGGGATGACGCGGGCCGGCCCGCTGGCCTGGCCGGCGGCCACGCCGATGCCCTGGAAGACCTGCCCCGCCCCGTCATCCGCTGCGGGACGGCCGACGTGCACGGGGCGGTCATCCACCAGCACGTCCGGCACCCGCATGGTCTGCTGCGCCAGGTAGCGCGCACGCCGGTCGGCAATCAGCTCCCGCGCGCCGCGGCCGTCCCACAGGCCCTGGAACGCGGCCATCACGTCCGCATCCGTCAGAAACCAGAAGTCGTTCACCGCCGGCAGCTGGCCACGGGCCACCACGCGCCGCGCCATCTCGCCGGCTAGCTGCCGGAAGGGCAGGATGGAGAGGACCAGCACCGACTTGCTGTTCTCGCGCAGGGCGGCCGCCACGCGGGCGCGCCCCAGCATCCACCTGATCACCGGATACGCCGGATGGAGGCCTAGCGCCCGCCGCAGCTCCGCCTCCGCCCGCTCGCGCACGTGCTGCGCGTGGCCGGCCGGCACGGCGGTGCCCCCGAGCATGTGCTCGCGGATGGTCTCAATCAGGTACGTGGGATCCTCGACCCAGCGCGGGCGCGAGAAGTCGAGCTCGTCGATCGCCCGATGGCCGTAGTCGGCCAGGAACTGCCGGAACGGGTACTCGGCCGCCGTGCCCGCCAGATATCGCTCCCACTCCGTGGTCCGAGGCGCCGCCTCAGGAGCAGCGCCCCCATCGTTCTCATCGTCCCCGGCGGTGCCGGTCGCAGCCGGCGGCCTGGCCCGCAAGAAAAAGTCTCGCGCCCGCGGGTCGCCCGCCGCACGCTGCGCGATCTCCACCAGGCGGTAGCCTTGCTCAGCGCTGGTCATCCCGCCCGTGCCGGCCAGCAGGCGCATGGCCAGGCCACGGCCGCGCGCGGGCAGCAGCCGCTCCAGCGTGGAGACGATCAGGTCCAGCCACATGCTGGCCTGCCCATTGGCCCGCATGAAGTACGGATTGAACTCGGCGAACTTGTGCGCCAGCAGCCGCGCTTCACCAAAGAGCTCGCCATCATCAAGCCGGCTCACATCCTTGGAGGCGTAGGACCGGTACAGGGCCTGGAACGCCTGGCACGCCTCCTCGACCTCAGCCACGGCCCGCCGCGCCTCCCAGATCTGCCGTAGCATGCGCCACAGGCGGCCCAGCCCGCCCCGGCCGAGAAAGGGGAACCGATGGGGGACACGGATCTCCGGTTGCTGCCCGCCCAGCAGCCGGTTGAAGTTCGCCGGACGCACGCCGAACGCCTCATAGAAGGCGGCCTGCATCAGCGACAGGTTGAACAGCGGATGCCCGTGATACAGGCGCATCCAGCGCAGGCCGCGCTGCACCTGATAGCCGCTGCGCTCAAATGCCGCCTCCATCAGCATCGGAAAGCTCAGGCGCAGGCTGGACCAAGCGTGCGGGGTGAGCACCGGCGGCAGCACCTCCTTCACGTTGGCCGTCGACCAGATGGTGCGCTGGCCTCTGAGCAGGGGCAGGCCCGGGTCAGGCAGGGACGTAATTGGGCGGCACTGGGTGATCCAGAACCGCTCCCCATCGTACGCCCACTCCACATCCTGCGGTTCGCCGTCCTCGCCGGCCGCGTCCTGGCAGCGCAGGACCAGGATGCTCAAGCGGACGGCCTCGTCGTCGGTGAGGACCCAGGTTTCGTTCCCGGAGCCTTCCGGCAGGTAGCTGCGCGCTGCGGCGTCCGCGCGCCCCACCAGGCGGGTACCGCCGTTGGCGCCACCGTCGGGAACGCTCAGCCGCTCCTTTCGCCCGGCGCGGCGGTGGATCACCTGGGGCAGGTCGCCCAGGCGCAGCTGCAGCTGGAGCTCATCCGCGTCCGCGGCGCCGCCCACGACCGATTCCCCCAGACCGAAGTTGGCGGTGATCACAATGCGATCGCGCCGGCCGGTCCGCGGATCGGCGGAAAAGGCCACGCCGGCGGCCCGCGCCGGGATCAGGCGCATCACCACCACCGCCATCTCCACCGGCGCCCCGAGCTGCTGCCGCCGGCGGTAGTCCAGCGCGTGCGGCGTCCAGAGCGAGGCGTAGCACGCCTTCACCGCCGCGGCGACGGCCTCCAAGCGGGCCGGTACGTTCAGCGAGCTGTGGTGCATCCCCGCGAAGGAGGCGCGGGATCCGTCTTCGACCGTGGCCGAGGACCGCACCGCCAGTAACTCCCCCGCCAGGCCCGGGAGCGCCAGCATCGCGCGCAGCGCCCGCTCCAGCGGGCGGGGGAGAGGCGCCTCACGTATCCGCTCCCGCAGGGCGGCCAGGCGCGCCTCAGCCCCGGCGGAGCCGGGGCCGTTCCCCTCCGGCGCCTGCTGCTCGACCGCCATAGCCTCCGCCAGCAGCCCGTTGGCCTGCATAAACAAGCGATAGGCGGCGGCGCTGAGCACCGCTCCCTCGGGCACCGGCAGCCCGTAGCGGTGCAGGCGCCCGAGGTTCCAGCCCTTGCCGCCCGCCGCGCCCGGCCCGGCGGCCGCCGCGTCCGCCCAGTCCAGCACCAGGCGCGGCCCATCCGCCCCTGGCTGGAGCGCCGCCGGCGCCCCACTTGTGAATCCGTTCACAATCTCGCTCCATGCCAGTATAGCAGGGTCCTTGGTCCCACCGGCTACGTGACGGCAGCGGCCGTGCGTACCAGGTCCGAATGGCGCCGTGACGTGACCATCCCCCCGCCGCGTCTCCGTGTCTCCGCGTCGGAGTTGGGGCGCCTCGGCCTCCACGGGTCAGGGCTACTCCCCGTCAGGTGCACTCCCCAAGGCCGGCGTTCCCCCTCTCCGTGTCGGAGAGGGGGCGGCGGGGCCAAGCCGCACGGTGGGGCGAAGTGGAGCAGGGGTGCGGTGCGGCCCCGCCCGACGGGGGTGAGGTCCTCCCTCCCTCGCGGCGCGGCCCCGACCGAAGGGAGTGAGGTCCGCCCCTGCCGGCACGGCGGGGGCCAAAGGGAGTGAGGTCCGCCCCCTCTCCTGGCGACGCGACCGCAGCGGCGCCAAGCGGGCATACGGCGCGACGATCAGCACGAGGCAGACCAGGGCGGATACGCCCATCACTCCCAGGAGCGCCGGCAGGTGAACGGGTCGATACCGCCAGACCACCTCATGGCGCCCGGCAGGCACGATCACCCCTCGCACCGCCCCGTCCACTCGCAGGGGGGCCGCCAGGCGCCCATCGATGCTGACCTGCCAGTCGGGCGCCCAGCTATCCATGAACACGAGCAGCCGCTCGCAATCCGACCTCACGTCCAGGTACACGACTGACGACAGCAGGCGCCGGACGATTGCGTCCGATTGGAGAGCGCTCTCCTGGCTGGCCGGCGGGCAAACGGGGCGCCGTGTCCCGGGCGGTAAAAGGGACTGGCCCGGGCCGCTGGATGCGCCGTCTTGTCCCCGAAGTCGTTCAGGGCCAACGATGACCTCACGCCCGTCGCCGCCCGCCTCCCAGCTCTCCGGGAAGTATGCGAACCAGGCAAAGGCCGTCGGCTCACCAAGCCGATGGTCGAAGGCCGCCACGTGCGGCTGCACCTGGGGCCAGGGGGCCAGCGCCGGGCGCTTCACCACGAGCTGCCACATGCGCTGGTAGGAGGTGGCGCCGCTCTCGACCTCATCGCGCCCCCTGCCGCTGAATGAAAATGACACGTCGCGGGGATACCGCGGGCTGGCCTGGCTGTTGAGCGCATAGTCAAAACTGCTCAGGTAGCGGGCGCTGGCCAGACCGGCGTCGAGCACGCTCACGATCGCGGCCACTCGCACGACCGCGGCCCAGCTGGGGGCGCGGAGCACCACCACGGCCAGGGCGACGAGGACCAGCAGTAGCTGGGCCACGTCCAGTAGATAGCGCCCTGAGGGCGGTAGGGGCGTAAACCCACGCACCAGCGCCTCGTCGGTTCCCAGCAGCGCGGCTGAGGTCACTGTGATCGCGAGCAGGATCAGCGCCCCCACGCCAATCCACTCCTCCAGGCCGAACCACCTCAAGCGCGGGCATCGAGGCCGAAGGAACAGGGCGCTGGCCGCCGCGACCAGCCACGTGGCCAGCCAGCCGATGGCCCAGCGCAATTGGATCGTACCGATGCGCTCCTCTCCCACGTCCCTGAGGTCCGGCCAGGATCGGTCCGCAAACGCTGGAAGCTGCGCCGCCAGCAGCGAAATGACGGCCAGCGGCGCCGCCAGGGGCGCCAGCGTCCCGGCCGCCAGCTTGAGCCTGGGCACGCCGGCCGGGGGCAGGGCGGGGGCACGGGCGGCCACCTGCTCCGCTGTGCGCCAGGCGATGATCACTAGCGAGAGGATCGTAAGCCAGAGATAGTAGTAGTTCCAGCGCACGAGCGAGAACGGCGGGATGCTACTGCGCAGCCAGTCGCCAAGCGGGTTGGCCGAGGCCGCGATCAAGGCCCAACCTCCCACCAGCGCCAGCGCCGCATCAGCGCGCTCCCAGCGACGAAACGCAACGGGCAGACTGCTTATGACCAGGAGCAGCACTATCAGCGGGATGAGCTGCAGCGCGCCGCGCTCGCTCGTGGATGCGGACAGAACCAGAACCAGGAGGCAGGCGGCGGCCGTGAGCAGGATGGGGCGCACGGCGCGCAGGCGCAACGCCTGCGCCGGCACGCTGGCGGCCAGCAGGAGCATCGGGATCACGCCGGCATAGGCCAGCGGGTACCCCTCACTGACCCCCGTCAGGTAGGCGGGGTTCGCCAGCCAGAACCCGAGCACGTACGGGCCGGCGAAGGCGCCCGCCCGCGGATCCATCGCGTCGCGCAGGCCGGCCGCGAAGAGTGGTAGCCGGAGCGTGTCCGCAACGAACAGGGCCAGCATGCCGGCCGCCAGGGCGCCGGCGACGACCGCTCCCAGGATCAGGCGTCCAAGGGCCCGAACGGACGTGGCCATGCACAGGGCATAGGGCGCAACCAGTACGGGCCCGGTAAGCCACAGGCCGGGATAGCCGTTGGAGACCCACGCCGCGGTCACCATCGCCAGGACCCCGGTAGACCGGCACCAGGCACGCCAGTCCCGCGCGCCGAGCAGGCGCTCGACACACACCAGCAACCAGGGGGCCAGCATGGCCGCCGCCAGGAGCGAGCCGCCGATCGAACCGCCGCCGGCCATCACCGCCACCGGTCCGGACCCTGCGTAGGCCACGGCGGCGGCCGCGGCGCTCAGCGGCCAGGTGAGATGCCGCCGCGCAAAGACGTAGCAGCCGGCGATCCCTACTACCTTCCAGCCGAGGTTCTCCACCACGAGGGCGAGCACGTCGGCGCGCGCGAGCGCCCCCGCGATCAGGCCGACGGGGCTCCAGACTGCGGGCGCGTAATGGAGCGTCGTGAGCGGAAAGCCGTAGCGCGCATAGGGGAACCAGAACGGCCAGTCCCCCGCACGGATCAGATCGCTGACCCAGATGCGCCACGCCAGAAGCTCGCCGGCCGTGTCGTGGAACGGCCGGCGCCACAGGGCGAGCGACAGGGCGTTGTCCGCCACCAGGAAGGCAACGATCAGCGCAAGCACGCGCGCCCCGTCGGCGCGGATGGCGCGGATGGCCCGCAGCGCACCATCACTCGCCTGGCGGGAGCGCGCCATCCCCGCCACACGCACGTGCGTCCACCGCCCGCGGCCCAGCCTGGACCGCCAGGCGCGCGTGAGCACCACCACCCCTGGAACAGCCGTCAATCCCCTCCCGCCGCATGGCCCCCGCAGCCGTGCGGCGGTCCATGATACCCGGCCCGCGACAATCGCCCAGCGCAGGCCGCCGTTGACAGAGCGTCAGACGGGCCAGGATAATCTTTGATCACCAGGTAGGAGAGACGAGCGTGGTCCGTGACGAGATCGCACGGCTGCTGCGCCAGGCAGCGGAGGCGGCCCAGCATAAGGGGCTACTGCCGGACACCACGCTGCCGCCGATCGCGGTCGAGCCCCCGCTGCGCGCGGAGCACGGCGATTACTCGACCAACCTGGCCATGCGCCTGGCGCGCGCCGCCCGTATGGCGCCCCTCCAGATCGCGCAGGTGCTTGTACAGGCCCTGCCGCCGAACGACGTGGTCGAGCGCGCCGAGGTGGCCGGCGCGGGCTTCATCAACTTCACCCTACGCCCCGACTGGATCGCGCGCCAGGTGCAGCGCATCCTGCCTGCCGGTGAGCGCTACGGCTGGAACGACCAGGGCGGCGGCCGGCGGGTGCAGGTGGAGTTCGTCTCGGCCAATCCCACCGAGCGGCTGCACGCCGGCAGCGGCCGCGCCGCCGCCCTCGGCGATTCCCTGGCCAACCTGCTCGCCATCTCCGGCTGGAACGTCCACCGCGAGTATCTGGTCAATGACGCCGGCAGCCGCCAGGAGGCGCTGGGCCAGACCCTCTGGGCTCGCTATCTCCAGGCACTCGGCCTGCCAGCGGAGGTCCCCAAGGACGGCTACCACGGCGAGTACCTGGCCGAGTTCGGCCGCACTCTGGCAGCCGAGTACGGCGATCGCTTTCTCGCCATGGGCCAGGAGGCGGCCGTCCCTGAGCTGACGCGGATCGGCATCGAGCACTTCGTCGAGCTCCACCGGCGGGACATGGACGCCCTGGGCGTGCGCTTCGACGAGTGGTTCCGCGAGCAGTGGCTCCACGATGCGAGCAAGATCCGGTTCATCGTCGATCTGCTTCGGCAGCGCGGCTACGTCACCGAGCGCGAGGGGGCCATCTGGTTCTCTAGCTCCACCCTCGGTGAGGACAAGGACAACGTCCTCATCCGCAGCAACGGCGTGCCCGGCTACTTCGCCGCCGACATCGCCTACCACTACAACAAGTTTGTCGAGCGGGGCTTCGACTGGGTGATCGACATCTGGGGCGCCGACCACCAGGGACATGTGCCGCGCATGAAGGCGGCGGTGCAGGCCATCGGCATCGACCCCGATCGCCTGACCATCATCATCCATCAGCTGGTCACGCTGCGCCGCGGGGGCGAGATCGTCAAGCTTTCCAAGCGCCTGGGGCACATCGTGGAGCTGGCCGACGTGATCGACGAGGTCGGCAAGGACGCCTGCCGGTTCTTCTTCCTGATGCGCTCGCCAGATAGCCACATGGAGTTCGACCTGGAGCTGGCCAAGAAGGAGTCGCAGGAGAACCCCGTCTATTACGTCCAGTACTCCCACGCGCGGACGGCCAGCATCCTGGAGCTGGCTAGGGAGCGGGGCGTGCGCTTCGATCCCGCGGCCCCCGTGATCCTGGCCCACCCTTCGGAGCTGGCCCTGGCCAAGCTCCTCCTGCGCTACCCCGAGGTCATCGCCGACGCGGCCGCCCAGTTGGAGCCGCACCGCCTCACCTTCCTGGCCCAGGAGCTGGCCGGCACCTTCAACGCCTTCTACCGCGACTGTCGCGTCCTGCCGTCCGAGCGGACGCCGGGCGACCCGCCGCCCGAGATCAGCGCCTCCCGCCTCATCCTGGTGGCGGCCGCCAAGCAGGTCCTAGCCAACGTGCTCGGATTGATCGGCGTCAGCGCCCCGGAGAAGATGGCGCGCCTGGAGGAAGAAGCCGCAGCCAGCTAGCCCGGCTGATCCACAGCCGGCGATCCGTTCCCGCTCCCTCTGAGAGACGGCCAGGGTGAGGGCTCCGCGCGTGAGGGGCGACGAGTTCCCTCTCCCACAGGGAGAGGGTTAGGGTGAGGGCTCCACTGCCAGATTAGCTCCCACAGGGAGAGGGTTAGGGTGAGGGCTCCACTGCCAGATTAGCCGGCCGCGGCCCGGTCCAGCACCAGCGTCACCTGCGGGTGGAGCTGCAGAAACGATGCCGGGTTGTACGGGGTGATCGTGCCGCCCAGCGCGTCGGCCAGGACGCGACGCTTCGACTCCCCGCTGGCCAGGAGCAGGATCCGCCGCGCCTGCAGGATCGTCGCCATCCCCATGGTGTAGGCCCGCCGAAAGCAGGCGCGCCGCGCCGGATCGTTCTGCGCCTCCCTCGCCAGGTCCGGAAAGTTCCGTTCCCACGTCTGCTCCGTCAGCTCGGCCACGTGCGTCGGCGCCACCAGCGCCGGCGCCGGCTCGTTGAAGCCCAGGTGGCCATTGGTCCCCACCCCCAGCACCGCCAGGTCGATCCCTCCCGCCGCCTCGATCGCCGCCTCGTACCGCGCCACCTCCACCGCCGGATCGGGCGCCAGCCCATCGGGGATGTGGCACCGCTCCGGCCGCACGTTGAGCCCGTTGAACAGATGGTCGCGCATGAAGCGGGCGTAGCTGCGCGGATGGTCCGCGCCGACTCCAACGAACTCGTCTAGGTTAAAGATGGTCACCCGCGACCAGTCGGTGCCCGTACGCCGGTGGAGCGCCACCAGGTGGCGATAGGTCTCGATGGGCGTCGCCCCCGTGGGGAGGGCCAGGACGATTTCCGGCCGCTCGCGTACGGCCTGGTCGATGATGGCCGCGGCCCGCCGGCTCATCGCCGCGTAGTCTGGTTCAACGACGATCTGCGGTCGCTTCATGACTCACTCGATGCTGATGGTGCTGAAGGTTCGGCGCGCTCGTCCCTGCGCGGAGCGGGCAGGCGCTCCAGGGCGGCGCGGAGCAGCCCGCCGGCGGCCGCGAGGCGCTGCTCCGCCTCAGCCACGCTGCACCCCGTCAGGGCCATAAGGATCGCCGGCTTGGCGCGGTAGCCGGTCTCCTCCAGCAGGCGCGTGGCCTGCTCTTCGCCCACGCCGGCTACGGTCGAGACGATCCGCCGTGCCCGCCGCCGCAGCTTGGCGTTGCTGGCCGTCAGATCGACCATCAGGTTACCGTACACCTTGCCTGAGCGGATCATGCTGGCGGTGCTGAGCATGTTCAGCACGAGCTTCTGCGCCGTCCCCGCCTTCAGCCGCGTGGAGCCCGCGATCACCTCCGGGCCGACATCGACCTCAATGGCGATGTCCGCCAGGCGGGAGGCCGGCGCCCTGCGATTGCAGCTCAGGGCGATGGTGAAGGCCCCTCGTCGCCTGGCCTCCTCCAGGGCGCCAAGCACGTAGGGCGTCGTGCCGCTGGCGGCGACCCCCACTACGACGTCGCCCGCGCCGGCTCCCGCTTTCTGCACGTCGGCCGCCCCCTGCTCCGGCCGGTCCTCCGCCCCTTCCACCGCGCGCCGCAGGGCGCGGTCGCCCCCGGCGATGAAGGCCTGCACCAGCTCTGGAGGCGAGCTGAACGTGGGCGGGCACTCGGCGGCGTCGAGCACCCCCAGGCGCCCGCTGGTGCCGGCCCCGAAGTAGAACAGCCGCCCGCCGCCCCGCCAGCGGGCGACGATCGCCTCCACCGCCTGCTCGATCTGCGGGATCGCCTCGCGCACCGCCGCCGGCACTCGCGCATCCTCGCGGTTCATGATCTCCAGGATCTCCCGCGTCGAACGCCGGTCAATATCGGCGGTGGCCGGATGGCGCTGCTCCGTGGTCCCCAGCGGCTCCACCATCGATATCCTGTCACCGCCTGTCAACGTCGAGAGGCCATCAATTTCTCCACAGCGCGCGAGGCCGGCGCCCGCCCCAGGCATGGGGTGAGTGCGGCGCTCGCGCCGGGCGCGGGACGAGTCATGCCCTGTCGGCCTCCGCCGGTCGGTCGCCGCCGGCCTCGTCCAGCCTGGCCGCCCCGATCGACTCCAGGGCCAGCAGGACCGCTCCCCACACCGGCTCGCGCCGCGGCGGCACGACGCGCGCCAGCGGGACCACGGCGCGCACGGCCGCGGCGAAGCGCTCCCGCAGCGCGGGCGCTCCCGACCACACCCCGCCGGCGGTGACCACGTCGAACCGCTGATCGCTTAGCGCCGGCCCCCGGATCACGGCTGCAGCAGCCAGGGCCAGCTCATCCGCGGCCGCCTCGACGATCTCCTTGGCCACACGGTCCCCCTGGGCGGCCGAGTCAAATACGAGCGGCGCCACGGCGGCAATCTGGGGCACGCCCCACCGACCATAGACCAGCCCGATCAGGTCCGTCGGCTCGCTCAGCCCGAACGCCGCCAGCAGGCGCTCCCCCAGCGCCGTCGGCGCGCCGCGCCCGTCGGCCGCGCGACAGGCGGCGCGTAATCCGGCCAGGCCGATGGCGTAGCCGCTCCCTTCATCCCCCAACAGGTACCCCCAGCCCCCGGCGCGTCGCTGCTGCCCCTGGGCGTTCAGGCCAAAGGCAATCGAGCCGGTCCCTGCCACGACCACCACGCCCAGCCGCCGGCCAGCGCCGCCCACCAGGGCGGCCACGGCGTCATTGGTGATGAGCGCGTCCGCAGGTGAGACGCGCCACGGGAGCCTGCCGGCGCCGTCGGCCAGGAGCTGCGCCACGATCGACCGCACCGCCTGCCGGTCCGGCTCGCGATCCACACCGGCCAGGGCCAGGCAGAGCCCGTGGATGGCGAACTCGCTCCCTACCTGGCGCGTCGCCTCCTCGATGACCTGGCCGAGCGCGCCACGCGCCCCCGCCACCCCGATCGTCTGATAGTTGGATGGGCCGCCCTGCGCGCGCCCAAGCTCGCTGCCGTCTTCCGCAGCGACGATGCAGACGGTCTTCGTCCCGCCACCATCAATACCGATGACGCAGCGCTTCATTAGTGCCCCGCTCCCGCTCCATCGTTGATCCGTGCTTACCCGCCAAACAGGCGGCGCATCAAGGAAGCATAGTTCTGGCCCGGGACGATCTTCCCCAGCACGACCGCCCGCCGTGCGCCGGTGCAGGAAGGGATCGCGTTGGGCTCCCCGCGCACCGCGGCCGCGGCCAGTATGGCGAAGCTGAGCGCCTCCTTGGCCTGGCTGGAGATGCCGAAGGCCTCGTGAGTGAGCACCTCCGCCTCCGGCAGGCGCCGCGCGATCTCGCCCATCAGGACGGGGTTCCTCGTGCCGCCTCCACCCGCGATGACCTGCAGCGGCCCGGCCGCAGCGGCGCGCCCGTGGCCCGCCTGCTCGGCGCGTGGCTCAAGCGCTGACCGGATCCCATCGGCTACCGTCTGCGCCGTGAGCGCCGCCGCCATGGCAAGCAGGTCCACCGCGGAGAGGCCGCGGGCCTGTCCAGCCGCCCACAGGCGCTCAGCGTAGGCCGCGCCGTACCGTTCGCGCCCCGTCGTCTTCGGCGGGGGCGCCCGGAAGTAGGGGTCGGCCAACAGGTCCCGCAGCAGGCCCTGGTCAGGGCGCCCCTGCGCCGCCAGCAGCCCGTCGCGGTCGCAGGTCTGCGCGCCGCCGGTCACCCGTAGCGCCAGCCAATCCAGCACCATGTTGCCGGGGCCGGTGTCAAAGGCGATGGCCGGCCGGCCACTGCGCGCCGGCGGCACGATGGTC
>DAOTTI010000076.1:0-27024 GCA_034437795.1 Chloroflexota bacterium
GGGCAAAGCATCCGGATCAGCGGCGGCAGGGAGAGGAGGGATCTCACCCCCTTCGGCCGCGGGCGCGCCGCGCCACAACGACCTCACCCCTCGCGCGGACTATTCACCTGGCGGAGCCGTCACCCTCTCCCAAGCGGAGCCGTCACCCTCTACCATGGGGAGAGGTGACTTCTCGCTGGCCGTGGATCATGCTGGCGAGCCTACCGCCTCACTTCGTCCAGGGCCAGCTGCGCATCGCGCGCGGCCTCGGCGATCGCCTCCCGCGGCGCCTTGACGCCGTTCAGCACCTCATTCTGCATCTTGGTCAGGGCGGCCGCCACCTTGTTCCAGGCCGGCGTCTGGGGCAGGGGCGCCATGATCTCCAGCGCCTTTTTGATCACGGTGTTCCAGTGCGGGTTGTCCCGGCTGAAATCGGGGTCCTCATTGATCTTGATCGCCGGGCTGGGCCGGTTCTGCGCCTTGACGAACAGCCGGTTGCCGTCCCCCATGGTGATGAACTTGAGCCACTCGAAGGCGGCGTCTACCTTGGTGGCGCCGGCGGGAATGGAGTAGAGCCACACCACGTCGGCCAGCGAGACCAGCTTCGCCTGGGGGTTCCGCGCGTTATGGGGCAGCAGCGCGACCTGGTACTGGAAGCTCGGGTTATGGATCTCCTTCTCCCCCTTGATCTCGAAGAAGTGCCAGACCCCGCTGTTCCACATGCCCACCTTATTGGTGTAGAACGGCGCGCGGCTGCCACCGGTCCCCGGCACCGTGTGGGCGCTCATGAACGCCCCGCGGTTCTCATACTTGCCGTAAAGCTGCTGGGCGGTGTTGAACATCCACTGGATCGTGTCCACCCCCTCGGGGCTGTTGAAGAGCACCCGCGTCGCATCGTCGGACAGGATCTTGGTGTTGTTCTTGGCGGCGTAGTGAATAAAGGGGTTGGAGGGAAAGTCCATGCCAATGCGCTCGAATCCCCCCGGCCCGCTGCCGCGCTTGGTCAGCTTCTGGGCGGTGGCGACTAGGTCCTCCCAGTTCGCCGGCGGCTTGCTGGGATCGACGCCGCCTTCCTGTAGCACCTGCGTCGACATAAAGAGGTAGGGCGTGTCCCCGGCGGAGAGCTGCGGGAAGCCGATTACGTTACCGCGGTAGGTCGCCATCGTCACCAGTGCGGGGTAGAACGTCCTGGGCAGATCGATCTTGTCGCGCCTGGCCAGCTCATTCAGGCTCTTGAGCGAGCCGCGGGCGGCGTAATCGGCAGCGAAGGGAGACTGGACCATGAAGACGTCGGGCGGTGTGCCGGCGGCAATCTGGGTGGTGATCTTGCCCAGGTCCATGCCGCCGAGGCAGTTCTCGCCCCCGCTGCAGAAATATTGCTGCGCGTTGATCTTGATGTTGGGCTGCACCCTGGCGAAGGCGTCGATCTGCTGCTGGATCAGGGGCTCACGCACGCCCTCCCAGCGGTGCGCGAACTCGATAGTCACCACCTCCTTGAACTGGGCCGGCCCCGCCGATGGCCCCGTACCGCAGGCGGCCAGCGCGCCCGCCGCCGTGGCGGCAAGGGGAGCGCGCAACACGGTGCGTCGTGTCAACATGGGCGTCGTTCCTCCTTAGCTGCTTCGCTGATTTGCTAGGTAGCCTCACTACTGCTCTACTGCCCGGCTGCGCTGCCGCCTGGCTCTTTGGCTGCCAGGTTACCTGGCGCCTCTCGACGCGAAGTACTGGTCCAGCAGCAGCTGCGCCTGCCTGGCGCCGTCGTCCAGGCCGTCCTTGACGCCCTGCCGGCCGGCGCCGATGTCGCCGGTCATCTTAGAGATGACGTTGCGGATCTCCGGCCAGACGGGAGTGACCCCAGCCAGGGCCTGGTTGTGGAGGGTGTAGATGAGGACGTCGAAGTACGGGCTGGCCTGGCGGAACTCAGGCCGCTCATTGTGCTTCTTCACCGGCGTCGGCCGGCCTTGGGCGAGGAAGAACTTGAGATTGCCCTCGCCGGCGCAGGTGTACTTGAGCCACTCCCAGGCGGCGTCGGCGTTCCTGGCGCCCTGCGGCAGGCAGTAGCCCCAGCCCCCGTCGGAGAAGTTGAGCGATCTGGCCCGCGGGTTATGGCCATTGTGGGGGAAGTTGGCCGCGCCGTAGGGGAGGTCCGGCGCCAGCTGCTTGAGCTCGTAGAAGGCGAAGTAGACGCCGTTGTTGAGCATGGACAAGCGGCCGGAGGCGAAGGCCTGCGTCGGGCTGGCGCCGCCCAGGGCGTCACTGAGGCCGGACCGGCCGCCATAGAGGCGCTTCTCCAGGTCCACCTCGAACTGCATCGCCTCAACGCCTTCGGGGCCATGCCAGGCCACGCGGCGCAGGTCCTGGCTAAAGAGCCGGCCGTTGTTGCACGAGAAGTACTGCGTCCACAGGCCGCCGGGCGTAAACCCCAGGCGGCTGACGCTCGAGCCGCTGCGCTGCGTCAGGCGCTCGGCCACTGTAGCCAGCTCCTGCCACGTCCTGGGCGGCTTGTTCGGGTCCAGCCCCGCCTCGACGAAGTGGCTGCGGTTGTAATACAGGACGAAGTTGCCCCCGCCGGAGGCGAGGGGCAGGCCGAAGGCCTTGCCCTGCCACTGCTGTCCCTGCCACTCGGCCTCATACCAGATGTCGGCCGGTTTCAGGCCGTCGCGCCGGATGGAGGCGTCCAGGGTCTGGAGCTGGCCCTTGTCGGCCATGGCCGGAAGCATGCGCCCGTGCACCATGATGCTATCCGGCGAGGTGCCGCCGGCGATGGCCGCGGTGTACTTGTCGTACATCGTCGCCTGCTGCACCAGGGTGTGGCGCACAGTGATCGCGGGGTAGAGCTGCTGGAAGTCACGGATCTGGTCGTGCATCAGCGCCTCGCGCGTGCCGTCCCAGACCGTCCAGGCCTCGACGGTGCCCTGGGGCTTTCCTGCGGGCCTGGTGGCAGGCGAGCCTGGCCCTGCGCTGGCGCAGGCGGCTGCCGCCGCGCCGGCTGTGGCCGTCGCCGCCAGCAGGTAGGTCCGGCGCGTCATGCTCATGTGTGGCATTGGGTCTCCTTAACTCCGGTTCAAGGCTGGGGCTCTTCCTGGGGCGGTCTCCGTAGAGCGTGGCCGGTGTACCGGCCAGAATGGTTCAACTGCTGGGAGGGCCCCCCCGAGGCGCTGAGCATGGGGGCGCTGACGTAACCCAGCCGGCTAGAGATGTGGTCGGCGCACTCGATGGCCAGGCGCGCCAGTTCCGGCTCCCGCTCCAGGAGGCGCATCGCGCTCAAAGGCCCTGAGAGGCTCATGGCGGCGACCACGCGGCCGCTCCGGTTTCGAATGGGGGCGGCGACGCAGGCCCGCCCGAAGGCCAGCTCTTCGCACTCGACGGCGTAGCCGCGGCGTACGACGCACTCGAGCTCCGCTTCCAATGCCGGCCGCGCGGTGATGGTGTGGGGCGTGTACGCCGGCAGCGGCAGCACGTCCAGGATTGCCTGGCGCTGGTCGACGGGGAGGTGGGCGAGTAGGACCTTGCCCATGGCAGTGGCGTGGAGCGGATTGCGCCGGCCAATGAGGGTGTAGGTGCGGGGGGCCTTGGCCCCATCGAAGTGGGCCAGGTAGAAGATGCCCCAATCAGCCGGACCGTAGCGGCGCAGGACGGAGAGGTTGGCGCCCAGGCCGGTGGCGGCCGAGACGTCGTGGAGGTCGGCCAGCGCCTGCCGGCGCAGCTCGTTGTCGTTCAGGGCGACGCCGCCGAGGCGGATGACCTCTGCGCCGAGCCGGTAGCGGCCGGTGTGGTCATCCTTGGCGACGTAGCCCAGCGCCTCCAGGGTAGCCAGCAGGCGCGAGACGGTGCTCTGGCCGAGGCCGAGCCGCGCGCTGGCGTCCGCCACGCGCAGCGCCGGCGTCTCATCCGTGAAGAGCGACAGGATGGAGAGGGCCCGCTCCACGCTCTGGGTGAGGGAGCCTTCGCTGGCGGAGCTGGTCCCACTGCGCCCGTTGTGCGCGGCGCTGATCGATCTGGTGGCCTGCATGGCCACATGCTACCATACGGATCATCTTTGCACCATCTGCAAGCTCAATGCGGTGGCGGGGAGGACCAGAGCCATGAAGATCGCCCGCGTGGAGTCGTTCCGGCTGGCCGCTCAGCGCGATTACGAAGGCAGCGCCGGCCTGCGGCCGGCCACGGTGGCCGGTGGCGCGACCCGCCCGATGGCGCTCAACGTCAACACCGGGCGCCACCTGTGCGTCTACCCCGCGCAGGCGGAGGCGCTGCTGGTCCGCATCGTCACCGATGACGGCCTGGTGGGCTGGGGTGAGGCGCACGCGCCGCCCATCCCGCGCGTGGCGCAGGCGCTCATCGCCGACCTCATGGCGCCGCAGCTGGTCGGCCGCGATCCGCTGGCCATCGATGCCATCTGGGATGCGCTCTACGCCAGCATGCGCCTGCGGGGCTACAGCACCGGCGTGATGCTGGAGGCGCTGGCGGGCGTGGACATCGCCCTGTGGGACCTCGCCGGCAAGGCGCTGGGGCAGCCGGTCTCTACGCTGCTCGGCGGGCCCTACCGGACGCGTATCCCCTGCTACCTGTCCGGCGTGCCGGGGCGCACGGTGGAGGAGCGCATCCGCTCGGCGATGCAGTTTGTGGCGATGGGCTTCACCGCCATCAAGACGTCTGTCGGCCGCGCGCCGCTGGATGAGGACCTGGAGGCGGTGGAGGCGATCATTGCGGCGGTGCAGGGCAAGGCGAATGTGCTGGTGGACGCGCACGGCGTCTACGACGCCCGCTCGGCCGTGGTCGCCGGCCGTCGCCTGGAGCGCGCCGGCGCCGGCTGGCTGGAGGACCCCCTGCCGCCGGAGGACGTGGACGGCTACGTCGCGCTCTGCGCCGCCCTGGACATGCCCGTCGCCAGCGGCGAGACGGAGTGCACCCGCTGGCAGTTCAATGAGAAGCTGCGCCGCAAGGCGGCCGACGTGATCTTGCCGGACGTCTGCCGCGCGGGCGGCATCAGTGAAGGACGGAAGATCGCCCTGGTGGCGGACCTGTACCACACGCCCTGGTGCGTGCACGCCAGCATCAGCACGGCGGTGCATCTGGCCGCCGGCCTGCACCTGGCGGCAGCCACGCCCAACTTCCTGCTCTGCGAGTACCCCCAGTCGTTCCGCACCAGCCCCCTGGGCAACGCCCTCCTGGCCGAGCCGATCCGATACGTCGATGGGCATCTGGAGCTGCCGTCCGGACCAGGGCTGGGGATCACCTTCGACGAGGAGACGCTCAAGGCGCACAGCCTCGACCCCTACGAGCCGGTAGCGTAGGCGCCGTAGCGCAGGGAGGAGAGGACGGACCTCACCCCCTAGCCCCCTCTCCGACACGGAGAAGGGGACGCCGGCCATGGCCTGGCGGTATCCGCAATGTTGGGCACGCCACCTGGCCTGCCACCGGTTGCGCCGGCTGTGGCGGCGCGGCTACAGTCGGTCCTGATTTCTGAGCCTGGAGATGGACGGCATGGTCGCACCCAGCATCCCCCGTGTCCTGACGGACGAGCAGGTGGCGCACTTCCACGAGCAGGGCTACGTCCTGGTCAAGGGCGTGCTCACGCGCGAGGAGGCGGAACGTTACCGGTGGATCATCCTGAACATGGTCCCACGGGACCTGACCATCCCTGCCCACTGGCACGCCAATGCCGGCCGCATCAAGCCCATGCGCGAGGACGGCAAGCAGAGCTTCGAGACGCCCGAGCTGCTTCCGCTGCTGTTCAACGAGAAGCTCTATGCCGCGGCGGTGCAGCTGCTGGGCGACCATCGGCTGCGTGCGTTCGACGCCTCGCTGGGCATCACCATCCGCAATGACGCCAGCCGGGACAACATCCTCTCCCAGACGCCGCACCTGGACTGCTCCGTGCCGGTGGACACGCCCTTCCTGTGTACCCCGGAGGAGGTCCAGGTGGGCGGCTGCTACTACTTCACCGACGTGCTGCCGGCCGGCGGCGGGATCCACGTCATGCCGGGCGGGCACCGGTGGGTGGAGCGGGTGGTACGCGAGCACGGCGGTGGGCTTTCGGGCCGGCAGCTGTTCAACAACTGGAAGCGCATCCCCGACGTCAAGACGGTGGAGGTCACCGGCGAGGCAGGCGACTTCGCCATGCTGCACCATCTGATGCCCCACGCGGCCTCCCACAACCGCCGGCCTACGGCGCGGGTGGCACAGTTCACGCGCTTCACCCGCTTCGACCACCCGCACTACCCGCTCACGCCCGCGGAGCCAGGCCGCTGGAGCCCCGAGCAGCTGGCGGTGATGACCCCGCTGGGCCGCCGGCTGCTGGGCGTCGACCCCTGGTAGGCGATTCCCGACTAAAGGGAACACCGGTACGAGCGCGGCGCGCGGCGCCTTCCATCGCCCCACCGGGTGCGAGCCAGAGGTCCGCGGCAGAGGGGGAGGACGGTATAGCCAGGGGATACGACGTGATCATGGTCGAGACGCGATCATGGTCGAGGGGAGGACAGTATGGCCAAGGGATACGACGTGATCATCGTCGGCGCGGGATCGGCCGGCGCCATCCTGGCGGCGCGGCTCTCCGAAGATCCGCACCGGTCGGTGCTGCTCCTGGAGGCGGGGCCGGACTACCTCGGCCTGGACACGCTGCCGCCGAAGCTGAAGTACGGCCTGACCACCGCCGCTGACATTACGCCCAGCGACCACGACTGGCGCTTTATTGGTCGGGCGACGGCGCAGGCGGGGCCAATGCTGGTCCCCCGCGGCAAGGTGACCGGCGGCTCGAGCGCAGTCAACGGCCAGATCTTCCTGCGCGGCATCCCTGAGGACTTCGAGGCCTGGGCCGCCACCGGCAACACGGAGTGGGGCTTCGAGCAGATCCTCCCCTCCTTCCGCCGGCTGGAGCGCGACCTCGACTTTCACGATCCCTACCATGGCACGTCTGGGCCCATTCCAGTGCGCCGTGACCCGCCCAGCGCGTGGCTGCCGCCCCAGCGCGCTTTCCACGAGGCCTGTCTAGCGGCGGACTTCCCGGACTGCCCCGATCACAACGCCCCCACTGTGTCCGGCGCCGGCCCGACGCCGATGAACACGCTGAACGGCATCCGCTGGGGGACTAACGTCGCCTACCTCGATCCCGCGCGCCACCGCCTCAACCTGACCATCAGGGCGCACTGCTTCGTCCAGCGCGTGCTCTTCGATGGGCGCCGCGCCGTCGGGGTGGAGGTCCGTAGCGGGAACGAGCTGTTTACCGTCTACGGGGACGAGATCGTCCTCAGCGCGGGGGCGATCGGCTCGCCCCACCTGCTGCTGCTCTCCGGCGTTGGCCCGGCCGGCCAGCTACGCGCGGCCGGCGTGCCGGTGCGGCTGGACCTGCCCGGGGTCGGGCAGAACTTGCGCGACCACCCCCACGTCTACGCCACGTGGCGCCCCAGGTTCGGCTACCCGATGGACCCCGACCTGCCCCGCTACCAGACCCTCCTGCGCTATACGGCGCCGGGCTCATCGCTGCGCAACGATATGCAGATCCTGATGGTGTCCTTTGCCACCGCGCGCGTCGACCGCGGCGGCGATGGGCGTACGCCGGTGGGCATCACGATCCAGCCGGTGCTGAACCTGGCCCTGAGCCAGGGGGAGCTGCGCCTGCAGTCGGCCGACCCGACGATCCAGCCGCTGCTCGACTTCAACTTCCTGGCGGAGCCATTCGACCGCCAGCGGCTCCGTGACGCGCTGCGCCTCTGCCTCCGGCTGGCCGAGCATCCCGCGTTCCACGACATCCTGGGGCCCCGCCTGGCGCCCAGTGACGACGATCTGGCCACGGATGCCACCCTGGACGCCTGGATGCTGCGGGAGGTGACCACGACCAACCACATCTCGGGCACGTGCAAGATGGGCCCGGCGACCGATCCGCTGGCGGTGGTGGACCAGCACGGCCGCGTGCACGGCCTGGAGCGGCTGCGCGTCGTCGACGCGTCGATCATGCCCGACTGCGTGCGCGCCAACACCAACGCCACCACCATGATGATCGGGGAACGGCTGGCCGGCCTGATGGCACGTGGAGAGTGAGTGTCCTTGGCCGCATCGGCGGGCTCGCCTGGGGTATTTACGGCCAGCGAGGCGTTCCCTCTCGCTGTGGGCGATGGTGAGGGCTCCACATTCTCGGCCGCCGAGGAGTGTCTTCTCCCACAGGGGAAGGGTGAAGGCTCTGCCCATGGGCAAGGTGCGCTGGCGCCAACGTGAGGTGATCGCGCCTGGAGCGTGAGGTCTTTCGCCCGCAGGGCTTCAGGCGCAGCAGGAACGGTCGGGCTGCGGCTGTACACTCGCTCCGCGAGACGACCCCCACTCGGGGGCGCCGCAGGAGCAGCAGGAGGACGCCTATGCAGGACACGCGCGCCGAGCGCTATACGAACCCTCTCGCCGCTATTGCCGCCATCATGGCCTCCCTGGCCATCGCGCTGGCGGTGCTGGCGCTGGCGCCTCGGATGGTGGCGGCGCAAGACGCGCCGGCGACGCCCCTACGCCTGCTGGGCGAGTTCATCTACCCTTACGGCACGACCTTCCAGGGCTTGCCAGTAGGCGAGCTCTCCGGCATCACCTACGACCAGCGTCGCGGCGTGTATTACGCCGTAGCGGACGAACGTAGCATGGCCCGCTTCTACACCCTGGCCATTGATCTCGGGCCGCAGGGCATCCGCGACGTGCGGGTGACCGGCATGACGCTCCTGGACAGCGACGCCGCCGCCCCCGGCATCCAGCCTCACGAGCGCGACGACTCGGACCTGGAGGAGATCGTGCTCTTGCCGAACGGCGACCTGCTGATCTCTTCCGAGCGCGACCGGAACAACGTGCCGTGGATCCGCCGCTATCGGCTGGACGGCACGCTGCTGTCGGAGCTGCCTCTTCCCGCGAAGTTCCTGCCGGCAGCCGATCGAGGGGTGCGGCGCAATCTGGCCTTTGAGGCTATGACGGCCTCACCGGACGGCGCCACCTTGCTGGTGGCGAACGAGCAGGCGCTGGCGCAGGACGGCCCGCTGGCGACGCCGGACCACGGGACCAACGTGCGGGTGCTGCGCTACGACCTGCGGGGCGCGCCGCGGCCAGGGAGCGAGTTGGTCTACGTCACGGAGCGGATCTTCGCGCGGCCGGAGCCGCCGGGGGCGGATGCCGACAACGGCGTCACCGCGCTGCTCTGGGTCCGCCACCTGCTGCCGCCGTTCGACGCGCTGGCGCTGGAGCGTAGCTTCGTGACGGGGACCGGCAACGGCGTGCGCATCTTCGGGATCACGCTGGCCGGGGCCGAGGACGTTTCGGGACTGGAGGCGCTCCCCTTCCCCTTCACGGGGCGGACGGTCACCAAGACCCTGCTACTGGACCTGAGGACGGCGGGGATCCTGCCGGACAACCTGGAGGCGATGACCCTGGGGCCCCGCCTGCCCAACGGCAACCCCACGCTGATCGTGGTGAGCGACGACAACCTGCGGGAGACGCAGCGGAACCAGGTGCTCCTGTTCGAAATCGACGTGCGCCGGGGGCTGCCGCGCACGGGGAGCGGCCCGGACTGGCTGCTGCCGGCCGGCGGGACGGCCGTCGCGGCCGTCTTAGCCGGCCTGGGGCTGCGTCGCGCAGGAAGGCATCGCATGGCGAGACGTAGTCTGGGCTGGCGCGGTCTGCGCCGCGCGATGTAGCGCCCGTCGCAGCCATCCGCTTCGCGTGCGGTACTTCACTGGAGATGATGGTCGGCGGCGGGCGGCACGTGCTGACCGGTGCGTACGACGCTAAACCGATGGGCGCGAGGACTGCTGGAGCAGGGTCTGGCTCCTCGCGCCTTTGCGTAGGGATCAGTAGATCCCCCAGTGCTCGTTGATGGGGCGCTGGTAGTCCTCGATGCGACCGTCCAGCACGTCGGCCACGCGCACCGGCCGCCCCGCCAGGTCCGACTCGTAGAAGGCCTCGCACACGGCCATGTCGCGCAGCCCTTCCAGGCCATTGATCTCCGGCGGTCGGCCGTCGCGGACGGCGGAGAGGAAGTCGTACAGCTCCAGGGTGATGTCGTCCATGATGCCCAGCGGGAAGAGCCGCGCCCGTTCGTCGTCGGCGAGGCTGGCCAGGAACTCCTGGCGAAGCTCATCCAGCGTGCGCTGGGTGCCGTCCAGGCGCGTCAGGCCTTCACCGTCGATGGACCCTTCGCTCCCGTAGTAGCGGCGGTGGCGGAACCCCCTGCCGGGGGCGGACTGCGTCCAGGTGAAGGTCCCCAGCAGGCCCCGTTCGAACGTCAGTACGGCCACTGCCGTGTCCTCCACGGTGGCCGGGACGGCGTGCGCGCGGTGCTCGGGGTCCAGATAGCGGGTTGGCTCGAAGGCCGCCAGCCGAGCGAAGACCTCCTTCACGTCGCCGAAGACGTAGCGAAGGAGATCAATGTAGTGCACCTCGCCATCCAGCACCCACCCGCCGCCGGCCTGCAGCTTGTCGTGCCGCCAGGGCGTGCCGGCAATGACCCCCAGTGAGTAGCCGGTGTTCTGGGCGAAAAGCATCCGCGGCTCGCCAATCAGTCCCGCCCGGTTGATCGCCCAGTGCAGCGTGCGCGCCGCCGGCCCGCGCCGCGCCTGCTCCGCTACGGCCAGGACTGTACCGGCCCGCTCCGCCGCGGCCAGCATGCGCCGGCCGGCGCGGATGGTAAGCGCCACCGGCTTCTCCGTCAGCACGTGCGCCCCCGCCTCCAGACACGCCGTTACCACCGTGTGGTGCTGGAAGTGAGGCAGCACCACGTCTACCGCGTCCGGCCGCGCCTGGTCCAGAAGGCGCGCCACCTCGGTGTAGACGTGCGGCGCCACCGCTTGGAAGCGCGCCACCTCCTGCGCCAGGGCCTGCGCCCGCGACCCGTCCACGTCGCATACCGCTTCGATGGCGAACGCCTCGGGCGCCTTCTCCGCCAGCTCAGCGAAGCTGCGCACGTGGCGGCGGGCCATCCCGCCGCAGCCAATGATCGCCAGCCGCACGGGCTGCCCTGTTGAACGACTTGCCACGCTCTACTCCTTTCAGCCTGGCAAGTCTACCCGCTCCGCGACGGCCGCCTCTCCCCCGTTGGCAGGAGATGCGGCGCGCATCGACGCTTGAGCTGTCTCTGCCGCGATCAGGGGGACGCCGGGCGGCGCGATCACAGGCGCTCGGAGATGACCTTGGGCTGGGTGAGCAGCAGCAGGTAGTCGCGTCCGCCGGCCTTGCTATCTGTGCCGGACATGTTGAACCCGCCGAATGGCTCCACGCCCACCAGCGCCCCCGTGCACTTCCGGTTGAAGTAGAGGTTGCCGACGTGGAACTCCTCGCGCGCTTGCTTCAGCCGGTACCGATCGCGAGAGTAGACCCCGCCGGTCAGGCCGAAGACGGTATCGTTGGCGATCCGCAGCGCGTCGTCGTAATCGCGGGCGCGGATGCAGGCCAGGACGGGGCCGAAGATCTCCTCCTGCTCGATCCGCGCGCCGGGGGCGACGTCGGCAAAGATGGTCGGCTCGACGAAGAAGCCTTCCTTGGAGTCGCCGTTGCCGCCCAGCACCAGCCGCCCTTCCTGGCGCCCGACCTCGATGTAGCCCATGATCTTGCGGAACTGGTTGATGTCGGCCACGGGGCCCATCTGGGTCTCGTAGTGCCGCGGATCGCCGACCCGCAGCGCCTTGGCGCGTGCCACGACGCGCTCCAGCAGGTCGTCATAGATGGCGTCCACCGCGATCAAGCGGGAGCAGGCCGAGCACTTCTGCCCGGAGAAGCCAAAGGCGGATACCACCACCCCCTCGGCAGCGGCGTCCAGGTCGGCCGTCTCATCGACGACGATGGCATCCTTACCGCCCATCTCGGCGATGACGCGCTTGAGCCAGCGCTGCCCCGGCTGCACCTTCGCCGCCGTCTCGTAGATGTGGCTCCCCACCTCTCGCGAGCCGGTGAAGGAGACGAAGCGGATCTGCGGGTGCTGGATCAGATACTCGCCCACCTCGCCGCCCGGGCCGGGGATGAAGTTCACCACACCCGGCGGCAGGCCGGCCTCTTCCAGCACCTGCACCAGCATCGCCCCGATCACCGGCGTCAGGCTGGACGGCTTGAGCAGCACGGTGTTGCCCGCCACGATCGCCGAGACGGTCATCCCGGTCAGGATCGCCAGGGGGAAGTTCCACGGCGGGACGATCAGCCCGACTCCCAGTGGCAGATAGACTAGGTCGTTGTCGGTGCCGGGGATGCGCGTCAGGGGCTGTGGCGCCGCCAGGCGCAGCATCTCTCGCCCGTAAAACTCGCAGAAGTCGATCGCCTCCGCCGTATCGGCGTCCGCCTCCGGCCAGGGCTTGCCGATCTCCAGCACCATGGTGGCGGAAAAGTCGTGCTTGCGCCGGCGCATAATGGCCGCGGTCTTGAACAGCAGGCGCGCCCGCTCCGCCGCGTCGGTGCGCGACCAGGTCTTGAATGCTTCCTGCGCCGCCGCCAGGGCGCGGTCGGCCTCTGCACGGCCGGCCCGCGCCACGCGGCCGACGACCATGCTGGGCCGTGCTGGATTGATGGACGTGAACCACGCGCCGCTGGTGACCGGTTCGCCGCCGATGCGCAGGGGATATTCCTGCCCGGCGCGCCCCTCGGCGGCCTCCAGCGCCTGTTCCATCGCCTGCCGGTTCGCCGGCAGCGAGAAGTCGGTCAACGCCTCATTGCGGAACTCGGGTACCACGCTGCACCTCCATTGAGCACGTGCGAGGGGACCATCGAGATTGCCGGCGGGGCGCCGGCAGCCGCTGATCTGAAACGCCACGCGGTCCCCACCGGCATGCCAGAGGCGGCGCCAGGAGTGGTCGCATCGGGCTCGTCTCAGCTACGCAGTTGCTCAGTTGCCGGCCACCCTGCCGGACCATGTCCCCTACAGCCAGTATACGCCCGTGGTGGCCCGACGCACTCCGCAGGAGCGCTCAACGCGCCAGCCGCCTGGTACGAGCGCCTGGTGGCAAGGGGCAGATATCTCTACTACTTCCGGATGGTGCGCTGGTGAGGTCCCCTGACGAGCGCCCAGTCGTGCGGCGCCTGGCGATGCTGGCGCGCCAGGTCGCGGCAGGCGGGATCCTTCAGGCGGTTCGCCGGCTCAAGCGGATCTTCCCGCAGATCCAAGAGGCGGTTAGGACACTCTCCTGCGCACCCGTAACTTGTGCAAAGCCGTACTGCGCACAGTGCTGGTCAAAGGTGAAGGCGCTCCAGGTGCCCAGGCGCTCCATAACGGCGACGCTTGTGGCATCTCTCAGAGAGAAGTCCTTATTCCTGAAACCCGAAGATAATCTGTCGCGCCCGCTGCTCATCGCGTGCGCTTACCCGTACCAGCGCTATTGTACTCCGGTCGATCTCCTGCAGAACGCGCAGGGCGATCGCTCTCTCGCGGCGTGCCAGCACCAGGGCGTGTGTCTCTGCCACGACGAAATTGGTCGTGAACAGCCGCACCCGCTCCTCCACCACCTGGTCAGGTTGCGCACGGTCTCGTGGTGATGAGCGTCCCGCGGATCGGCAAGGGCGTACTGCGCCGCCATATCGATCAGCAGTCGGCGGGGCGCAAGCGATGCTGGGAACCTACGCATCGGGCTGCTGCTGCGTCGGTCTCAACGAGGCGCTTACGCTTGTTGACGCTGGCGTCGCTTGCCCTGCCGCCGGCCTATCTACATCAGGTGCGTAGGCCTCAGCGAGGTAGTTGTGCTTGTTGACCGATATGTCCGTTATCCCATCATCCGGTCCTGCAGCCGCGCCGGTGAGCTTCAACCACGGGTCATCCTTGGTCCGTATCGTGGTCTTGCGCCGTCGCCTGCGTGCTGGCCGTCGCGGGGGCTTACCCCGTAGCTCCACCGTCACCCCATCATTCTCCTGCCCCAGCACGCACGGCTGCCCGGTGGCGCGCACTGCTTCACTAATGCGCTCCAGCCCTGGTATTCCAAGCAAGTCGATTGCCGGCGCCTCTCTCGCCCTTCTTCTATTTCGTACCTCTAACCCTTCTATCGTACCTCTAACTCTTCTATCGTACCTCTAGCCCTGCTAACGCTCGGGCCATCTGCCGGCGGAAGTAGGCCCGTACCGCGTCACGCCGCGCCTCGCTCGGTTCAGGGATGTTGGGCTGCTTTATCTGGGGCGCGCGCTCGTCCACGTAGGGTGGGGGCAGGGCCTCGAAGAGCGCCCAGTCGTGCAGCGCCTGGCGATGCTGGCGCACCAGGTCGCGGCAGGCGGGGTCCTCCAGGCGGTTCGCCAGCTCAAGCGGATCCTCCCGCAGATCGAAGAAGCGGCTGTGCTGCGGATCGCGCGAGAGCAGCAGCTTGTGCGTCCGCGAGCGCACCAGGTAGTCCCGGCGTCGCCGGCACTCGGCAAAGATGTACTGGCGGTCCGCGGCCGGATCGGCGAGGTGCAGCCCGCGCATCTGGGGCGGCGGCTCAACGCCCGCCTGGCGCAAGATGGTCGGCGCGAGGTCGATGTTGCTCACCAGCGTCTCGCGCACCTCTCCCGCCCCGGCGTTGCCGGGGAACTTCACCAGGAGCGGGGTGCGCACCAGGGGCTCGTACATCAAGCCACTTTTGAGCAGCAGGTGATGGAAGCCCAGGTACTCGCCATGGTCCGCGGTGAAGACGATCAGGGTGCTGTCGTAGAGCCCGCGGCGGGCCAGCGTGTCCAGCATCCGCCCGATCTGGTGGTCGACGTGGCTGATCGTGGCGTAATAGTGCGCCATCACCCGCCGCAGCGCGCCTTCGGTCAGGCGCTCGTGGGGAAAGAACCCCTCATGGTAGGCCCGGTCGCCTTCGGGCACGCGCTCCAGCCAGCCGGGCAGGGGCGACAGCTCGTCCGGGTCATACCACCGGTCCCACGGCGCCGGCGGGTCGAAGGGATGGTGGGGCTTGACGAAGCTCACCAGCAGTAGATGGCCCTCGTCCGTCCAGCGCTCCAGGGAGCGCACCGCGCGGTCGCCGATCCAGGTCGTGGAGTGCCACGCCTCCGGCAGGTTAGAGGTCTGCGCGCCGAAGGTCTGCCAGTATTCGGCGGGGGCCTGCCGACGGTACTCGTTCACCTGGTCGATGAGATCGTTCACGTCCACCAGGCCGTGCGCCATCAGGTCCCGATGGTAGTCGTCGTCCCAGCGGCCTTCGCCGTTCTGCTCCGCCAGCTCCATCTCCTGGAAGCCGACGTCCAGGTAGGTTGGCGTGAGATGCATCTTGCCCACCGCCTTCGTGCGGTAGCCGGCCGCGCGCAGCAGACGGGGGAAGGTGGCAATCCCCGGCGCAAGCGTGCTGCGGTTGCTCCAGCCACCGTGCTGGCGCACGTGCAGCCCCGAGAGCAGGGAGTAGCGCGACGGAGTGCACACGGGGAACGGGCAGAAGCTGTACGGAAAGCGAACGCCGTGGGCGGCGAGCCGGTCCAGGTGGGGCGTGCGGATCTGGGCATTTCCGAAGGCGCCCAGGCAGTCCCAGCGGTGCTGGTCGGTCAGGAGGACGAGGATGTTCGGTCGGCTCCGATGGTTCCGTGGCGGCACGGGCGGACTGTACCAGCCGGGCGCTACCGCGCCATGGTGCGCGTGGGGGCCGGTGCGCTTTCTCCAGCAGATGGCGAGCGTTATCCCCGCGCCATGGTGCGCGTGGGGGACCGGCGTGGGAAGCCAGTACAATCCGGCGGGGTGAGGCCACACACGCCATGAGCACGCAGTTGAACCAGCCAGCCGTTCCCACCATTCGCAAGCTGGCCGTCATCGGCGGGGGCAAGATGGGCGGCGCGATCGCCACGCGGGTGGTGGAGACCGGCCTCCTGCCGCCGGAGCGCGTCGTCGTCAGCGACCCCGTGGAGCCGGTGCGGCGCGCGCTGGCGGAGCGCGCCGGGATCGCCACCACGGCGGACAATCGGGCGGCTATCGAAGGGGCCAGCACCGTGCTGCTGGCGGTCGTCCCGCAGGTGATGCCGGCGGTGATGGAGAGCCTCCGCGGCCACCTGGAGCCTGACCAGCTCGTCATGTCCATCGCCGCGGGCGTGGAGCTAGGGACGCTCCAACGAGGTCTGGCCCACGCGGCCATCATCCGCGTCATGCCCAACACGCCGGCCCAGGTCGGCCAGAGCATCTCCGCCTGGATGGCCACCGCCGAGGTCACCCCGGCGCAGAAGGCGGAGGCGCGGGCCATCCTGCGCGCCTTTGGGCGCGAGCTCGAGGTCGAGCGCGAGCGCCATCTGGACATGGTCACCGCCCTCTCCGGCAGCGGCCCGGCCTGGGTGATGCTGATGGTGGAGGCGATGACCGACGCCGGCGTGCAGATCGGCCTCCGGCGGGACTGGGCCTACGACCTGGCCCTGCAGACGATGGCCGGCTCAGTAGAGTGGGCGCGCCAGACCGGCAAGCATCCGGCGGAGCTGCGCAACCTGGTCACCACTCCCGGCGGCACCACCGCCGCTGGCCTCTACGCCATGGAGCGCGGCGGCCTGCGGGCGGCCATCCTGAGCGGCATCGTCGCCGCCTACGAGCGCTGCCTGGAGCTGGGGGAGGCGGCTCGGCGGCCGGAGACGTAAGAAGGGCGTATTCGCCCTCACCTGCTCACCAGGCCCGTCGTCACCCGCCGCTCCGGGGCCATCCCTGCGGGATGTCCAAGGAAGGCTGACGCCTGAGCACCCCGCGCGGGATGTCGCCATGGATACGCTCGTCAACGAGGTACCGCAGCATGCGTCAGCCTTGGCTACGTCTGCGCCGGCCCCTGCTGCCGTCGGGCGAGGAGCCGTTCTCGGATACCGCGCGGGTCGAGCGCTGACGCGATGCGCGCGCGGAGCTGGCTGGCCTCGTGTCTTCTCTATCAGCACATATACATCAACCTCGTCGCGGTGGCGTAGGGGATACGCCAATACGGCGTACACATCGGCGAGCCTGAGCGTGGGATGGCGCAGAACGATCTCCTCCGCAGACTTACCCTCGTTGAAGGCGTTGACGACGGTGTCCAGGGGGGTGCGCGTGTACCTTCTATACGGCGCGGCCCCCTGCGCCGTGCTCTTGAGCGGGATCCTCGCCGTGAGGTCCGGATCGAGCCGCAATGCCATGATCGAGCGCTCCGCCACTCTGTTAACGACCTGGGCAGCGCCACGATCAGCGCGATTACGGCAGGAACGGGCAAGTCAAGGTGCGGCCGTCGGTCCCGGGACGCGCCAGGCTACTGGGCGCGTGACCTACTTGCCGCGTGACCGCGCGTGCTCGTCCACGATGTTCTGGATCAGGGGCTTGGAGGCGCGCAGCACCTCGGTGAAGGTCCGCTTCTGCTCGCGGATGTCTCGCCAGGCCGGATCGAGGATCTCCTGCGCGATCTTCTGCCACTGCGGGTGATACCGGAGGGGCTCCAGGGGCTTGGCCACTCTCATGCCCTCGGCCAGCATCTCGGCCTTGGAGTCCGGCCACTCGGCAAAGTTCTGCTTGATCCAGGGCATCATGTCCGGCAGGACGCCGGGCATGCGGTCCTCCACGGCGGCCAGACGCGACTTATCGTCCAGGAACTTGAGGAAGTCCCACGCCTCGTTACGCTGCTTGGACGTCTTGGCCAGGCCCATCACCACGGGGGAGACGTCAAGCGACGACACCGTCCCCTTGGGCATGGTGATGAAGCCCCACTCGAGGTTAAGGCCCCGCGTCTGGCGCGCGAAGTTGAGGGCCGCGCAGCAGGGCATGCTGATCCCCGCCTTGCCGTTCAGGAAGGCGTTGCCGGCCCCCACGTTCACGCCGGGGCTGTCAGTGATCACGCGGTCCTTGAACAGGAGCTCTTCGAACTTGGCGTAGGCGTCCATGGTCTGCTGCGAATCGCAGACCACCGTCTTATAGTCGGGCAGCAGCCACCTGGCGCCCCACTGCATGATCGGCGTGTGCACCCAGTAGCCAAAGCCGGTCATCCCGACCTGGGTCCCATCGGGTCTGGTCAGGCGGCGCATCGCGTCGCGGAACTCATCCCACGTCCAAGGTCTGCTCCAGTCGGCGGACGGCTCCTTGACCCCTGCCGCACGGAAGAGCCCCTTGTTGTAGACCACGGCGGCCACGTCGCCGCCGTAGGCGTAGGTCAGCGTGTACAGCTTCCCCTCGTAGCGGCCGGTCGCTTCCAGCGCATCGCGGTTGTACCGGCCCAGGTCAAAGCGGTCTCGCCTCACCAGATCGTCGATGGGCTGGACGGCGTCGATCGATTCGATCAACTGGCGCGCGGCGAGATGGCCGTTGATGATGTCAATGGCGATCCCCGCCGCCATCGCCGCGGCGATCTTCTCGATGGATGGGGCAATCCCGCCGCTAGCATCGACCTGCTCCACGGTGACGTTCGGCCGGAGCTGCTTATACTCGTCCAGGAGCTTCTGGCGGTTCTCCGGCGTGCCGCCCCCCCGGACCGCCCAGGTGAGTGTGACCGGCCGAGCGCTCACGGATTCCGTGCCGGGCGTCTGCGGGGCGCAGGCCGTGGCGGCCAGGAGCCCGGTTGCCGTGCCGGCGCCGGCCAGCCATCGCCGGCGCGTGGCCCTGACGGTCGCAGCCGCTCCCCGCGCCGTGGGAACCGGCCGGCTCGGGTCACCGATCCTAACTACAGCGGCAGGCGCCCCCGAACCAGTGGCCTGGTCGTGCGCTAACGAACGGGTCATGCGTTCCACCTTGGACCTCCTCCGTGGCTCAGCATACCTCCCGTGAGCGCCTGCCGTCCACGCCGCTCCCGCCGGCCGGCAGTGCCGCGGCCGCGGCATCGCGGCGGAGCACGCTCTCTGCTCCGACACGGCGACGCGGAGACAGCCCCGGCCGCTCCATCGCGGCGGAGCAAGATAGCAGGGTAAGGCTCCGGCTCCACGCCGGCGGTGGCGCGGCCGCAACGGGCAGCTTCAAGGGCTTGGCCGCGGGCGCTCTCTGGCGGGGCGCACCAATGGGCCCGCCGGCAGCGGGCTGGCTTCAAGGACTGCACCGCGGGTGGAGCCTGGCGGGGCTCACGAACGGGCCCGCCGGCAGGGGAGCGCAAGCGGACGCGGTTAGGTCACCGGCTGCGGCTCCTTGGGAATGAGCAACCAGCAGATGAGGTAGAGCGCCAGGCCCGGCACGCCGCCGGGCAGAAAGGCCAGCAACCAGATCAGGCGCACCAGCGCCACCGGCAGTCCCGACCAGTCGGCCATGCCCTTGGCCACGCCGGCCACCCAGGCGCCGCGCCGAGCGCGGTACAGCTTTCGTGACATCGTTCTCTCCATGCCGTCACGTGCGTACTATCATGCCGCATGCCACGCTCGCCTGGATCCCAGGCTTCAACGCGCCAGGCGGCGGGGCCATCAGCACCGCATGCGATGCCCGCCTGGATCCCTGTGGATAGCCGTCTTCTGATATGAGGCGCTGGCGCTCCAGATGTGCATGGCAGGTTCTTTACGGCCAGTGACGAGTTCCGTCTGCCATTGGGAGACGGCGAGGGTGAGGGCTCCGCATGAGCATAATCTGGGCTCGAAAGGGTGAGGGAACTACTCGCCGGCTATGAAGGGTCCAGGTTAGCCGCCCACGAGGAAGTGCAGCCTTACCTGAAGCCGCGCTCGACCGCCGCGTTGAGCTGCTCGTGCATCTGCTGCACGCCGTCCTTGATGCTCAGCGCGCCGTCGAACATCTGGTTAATCAGCGGGTTGACGATCGGTCCCCACCCCGTCGTGTTGCCGGCGATGTCCAGCCACGGCAGCGGCTGTACGACCTTGAGCACGTCGCGGAGCAGCGGGCGGTGCGGCGGGCCGAGCTCCGGCCGATAGTAGATCTGCTCCGCGCTGTCGATCCGCGCCGGGAAGAACTCCGCGCGGGCAATAAGGTCCTGCCCGTCCTTCGACCCGATGAACTTTTGCCAGAGCCAGACCGCGTCCTTGGCCTTGCTGGTGCGTGACATGGCGATGCTGGCCATCTGATTGGTGCCGCCGTTCTTGCGTGTGCGGGGAGCGATGGGGATGGGGGCCAGGTCCCACCGGAATTGCTTGGCCTTCAGGTTGAGGTCCTTAATCTGCCAGCTCCCCTGGGGCCACATCGCCAGCCGGCCGGCGAGGAAGCGGCTCTCCGCGTTCTCCTGGGCCAGCTCCGCCGACGCGGGCGTCACCTGGTGCCTGGCCGCAAGGGCGGCCAGATACTCCAGCGCCTCGCGCGCCTCCGCGCTGTTGATCGCCGAGCGCTTGCCCTCCTTGTCGAAGAGGGAGCCCCCGTTGGCGAAGACGAACGGCAGCCAGCCCACCTCCGACCCGCGGTCGACGTAGTAGCCGTGCCGGCTGCCGTCGCGCCGCGTCAGCTTGATGGCGTACTCCTGCAAGAGCGCCCACGTCCACCGTCCAGCGGTCCAGAGCTCGGCGGGCGGCGTGAGCCCCTCCGCCCGCAGGATGTCCTCGTTATAGGCGATGATCCCCGAGATGGCCTGCCCGAAGGGCATGGTCCACTGCTTGCCCCCGCGATTGGTGTATTCGGCGATCACCGGCGCCATCGCCTTGAGCGAAGCGGCGGCCTCTCGGTCCTTGCTCATGTAGGCAGTGATGTCTTCGATCAGGCCCAGGCTGACCCAGGACGGCAGGTTGGGCCCGTTCATGCGCCAGCTATCGGGGGCGGTGTCGCCGGCGATCGCCACCTGCAGCTTGGTCCAGTAGTCGGATGCGATCTCCCACTGGACGGTGATGTGCCGGTGCCGCTGCATGAAGCCGTCGACGAGTTGGCCCACCAGGTCCCGCCACACTGGTGCCCAATCCCAGTACTGGAAGGTCACCGGCTGGGTGGATGCCTCTGGCCCAGCGGGTGTCGCTGGCCGGCCCCCAGGGGTGCAGGCCGCCAGCGCCAGCACCCCTGCCCCACTGCACCAGCCGGCGGCCTGCACTACGGCGCGGCGCGAGACGCCTCGCCCCGCTCGTTCCTGATTGCTGGTCTGTGTCTCCCCGTCCATGGCATCACCTCATCACAATCCGGCCGGCACGCTTGGCACGGCCGGAGCAAGGGGCAGGATCGATCCGAATGCAACCGCCAACTAGAAGCGGCACCCCCACCGCCGCCCGCTTCGCAGGCCCCCGCTCTCCCACAGGGAAGGGAACTCGTCACTGGCCCTGAGGAACCCAGGCTAACGGAAGGCGGCACGACGCGACCGGAGACCCCGCTCAGGTGGTGAGCAGGGCCCGCAGCCGGTCCGCGATCACCAGCTCATCGCCCTCATGGACCGTCGTCAGATTGAAGCGGAGCGACTGCGCGTCATGGGAGGCCAGGATGCTCGGCTGCCCCGCCGCGAGCGCGCGGGCCAGCTGCTCGGCCGTCTGGCCGCTGGACGGGTCGACCTGCACACGCAGCGCCGGCGCGCCGAAGTTGGCGTTGGGCACGCTGGTGGCCGTTAGGCCGCGCACACCGTCCAGGCGCCGAATCACCTCGTTCACCCGCTCCTGGACGCGCGCGATCCGCGCCTCGTGATCCATGGTCACCCACTCGCGCAGCGCCAGCACCACGGCGATGATCTCGCCGCGGTCAAGCTTCAGCGGCCGGCCGACGGTGCGATACTGGCCGCGCTCGAAGCCGATGAACCCCTGCTGGGCCGCGGACTGCACCAGCGCGGCGCGCCCGCAGAGCAGGCCGGATGAGTGGGGCGCCCCGAAGTATTTGGCGCCGAAGCAGACCAAGTCGGCCCCCATCTTCGTCCAGCCCCGCATGCGGGCCACGGGGTAGATCTGGGACGCTGCGTCGACCAGCACCGGCACGCCCTTATTGTGGGCGATGGCGATGGCCTCCGCGAGGGGCACCGTCCCGCCATGCCGATCCAGGTGAGCAGGGAAGAGCACGGCGGCGGTCTCAGCGCCGATCGCCGCGTCCAACTGCTCAGCGGTGGTGCCTGACGAGTCCCCCGCCTCGCGCAGCACGCCGCCGAAGATGGTCACCGCGCGGTCGTACTTGTAGCGCTGCCGCGCCTGGATCACGATCTCGCGCTTCATGCCCGTGGTATCCGGCAGGCGTTCCATCCTAGCCCCGTCGTCGCCAGCGATGCAGGCCGCCGCGCCCAGGGCCATCGCCGCCGCGCACCCGGGCGTGATGTAGGCCGCCTCGCACTCCAGCAGCTCCGCGCAGAGCTGGCCAGTGCGGGTCAGCAGGGCATCCATGTCCACGAAGTACCGGTTGGCGGCGTCCATCGCCGCCAGAATGCGGGGCGAAAGGAGCGCGCCACCCAGCACCGTCGCGTTGCCCCGCGCGTTGATCGCTGGGGTCAGGCCAAGCTCGGTATAGATGTCCGTGCCGGCGGCCGCCGGTGTCGCCACCGGCACCTCGCCCGCTGCAGTCGCCCGTTGCATCGTCTGCGCCATTGCTCCCTCCTTCTGAGGATGCTGCTGGTCTGCCGGCCGGCACAGGCGCCGGTCGCTTACCGCCCATACTAACACGGCGGCTGGGGGTGCTTTCACCCTCACGTTGCTCACTGGCAGTGGATGTGGATATGAGGCGGCGGCCGCTGGCGCGGATGGCGTGGAGATCGTGAGGGGCTGCCTACGCCAGTCCGGCCGCCAGCTCCGCTGCGGTGTGCACCAGGATGTCTTCCGCCTCGGGGGCGTAGCAGGCCGGCCAGCCGGCGTGCCGGTGAGCCGTCACCTCGTAGCCTCCCTCAGGGATGGCCGCGCCGGTGGGGACGTACCCCACGCTGCCGTTGGCGTAGGCCGCGACGACCACGCCGGCCGACGAGACGCCAGCCGCGGCGGCTACGGCCTCCCGCACCCGCCACCCGATCTCCACGAACACCTCCCCGGGCAGGGTCACCAGCCAGACGTCCCCGAGCCGGAACACCTGCACTTCGGCGGGGTTGCCCACCGGCAGGGTCCCCGCGCCGAGCCCTTCCAGCGTGCGCCGCGCCCACAGGCGCTCCGTCTCGGTCAGGCCCCGGCCGTCCGGCCAGTGCCCCGTGGCCAGCAGCGCACGCAGGTCCGCCTCCTGTGGCGGGGGCCCGAAGGGGAGCAGCACCGTCTTACCTGCTGCGGCGACGGGCTGGGCGCCCCCATTGTGGGCCGGGGGAGCGCCTCCCTCAGCCCGCGCGCCTTCGCCGGCACTGGAGACGGGGCGGGCTTCCAGCGGGGCCGCGGCCTCGGCGGCGGCTACCGTTGCTGCGCCCAGCTCGCGGCCCAACCGCGCCAGCTCGGCCCAGTCGGCGCTGCGGAAGCCGCCGGCCCGCGTCACCAGGTGCGGGCGGACGTTGCCGGCGCAGCCCTGCAGGAAGAGGGCCAGGGTTCCCCCGCCATAGGCCTGCTCCACAAAGGCCGCGGCCGCGCCGGGGTAATCGGCCGTGATCAGGTAGTTCTGGGCGCCCATCGCTGTGGCGTGGCAGGTGTAGCGGAAGAGGATCGCCAGGGGCGCGGCGCCTCCATTGCCCTGGATAAAGGACAAAGGACGAGCGGCTGACAGTGGTTCGTCCTTCGGCCTCTGTCCCTCGTCCGCCCTAACCGCATCTACGCGCACCACCAGCACTTCGCGGTCGACCGGCCCCTCCGGATTGGGGAGCATGAGGGTGGCCTGCGCCGTACGCAGCCGTCGGTTGACGTTGAACCCGGCCTGCCCTCGCCCGAGGCGGACGGTGGCCGGGCGGAGGTCGCGCGCCGCGGCCGCCACCACGCCGGCCAGGTACTTTTCCAGCAGGCGCAGGTAGTCGGCGTCCGGCTGCGGGCCGCTGAACCCAACGTAGCTGCGCGTCGCCGGCCCGCCGTGGGTGTGCGACGCGCACAGGGCGATGTGGCCGGCGGGGATGCCGGTGGCCTCTTCCGCGCGGCGCCGGGCGGCGTCCGCCAGCTCGGGCGGCAGGCCGACGACGTCGACGCTGACGATCGCCGCGCACGGGCGGCCATCATCCCCGCCGAGCACCAGCGCGCGGGCGTAGAGGTCGTCGTGGATCCCTTCGCACGGCCTGGTGCGGGCGCCATAGCCCCCCTGCCATGTCCCCACCGGCGGGGTAATGCAGACCCTGGCCACACCTGCACGCATCTCACTGCCTCCTTACCATTCCTGACGCAGAGACCGTCCGCTCCGTCCAAGGGCATTCGAGGGCAGGCGCCTCCTGGGCCCTGGCCGTCACGCGGCCTCGCCCTGCCACGGAGCCCCTTCGCTGCGTCCAAGGGCATTCGAGGGCAGGCGCCAGGGGCGCAAGGCGCCCACGATCCTCCCTTCTCCGCGTCTCCGCGTCCCCGTCACCTTACTTCCTGGGCACGAGATCGCGGTCGATGATCGCGGTGGCGCGCTCAGCGTACTCATTGACCGAGATCCTGCCTTCCCGCATGTCCGTATACAGGGGGGCGACCTGCTCCTGGACCTTCGGCCAGGTGCCGTACTTGAGCATCCCGCCGCCGGAGGGGAGCGTCACCGACGCCGTCAGGGCGTAGGCCCGGCCATCGACGCCCGTCTCCTGCGTCCAGCGCTTCTGCAGCGCCTCCTGGGCCGCCTTGAGCGCCGTCACCGGCTGCCCGAACGGGATGCAGTATTCCACATTGTTGGCCGGCTCCATCAGCCAGCGGTACACGCGCCAAGCTGCTTCCTTCACCTTGCTGCCGGCGTCCAGGTGCAGTCCCTGCGACCAGTGGCGTCCCGACATGTTCTTGCCCGGGCCGGAGTAAGGGATGGTGCCCAGCGCCCAGCGGAAGGGGACGGGCCGCCCGATGATCTCACCCCCCACGGCGTGCATCGCCACCTTGCCAGTGAGGAACAGCGGTACATTCTGGGGGCCGGACAGCTCTCTGGCGCGGTCCGCGTCCGGCTGGACCCGCCACCGGTCCTTCAGGTCGAGGAAGAACTGCAGCCCCTTGATGAAGTTGGCCGTGTTCATCAGGCACTTCTTTTTCTCGTCGTCCCACGGCTTGGCGCCAAAGTAGGTCCCCTCGGTGGCCCCGATGGGATTGGCGCGATTGAGCGAGCCGGAGAAGCCGAACTGTTCCGTGCCCCGCGTCAGCTTGCGCGCCGCCTCCAGGAAGGCTTCCATCGTCCAGGACTTGTCGTCCACGTTCACCGGCGGATACTTGACCCCTGCCTGATCGAACAGCTCCTGGTTGTAGCCCACGACGTCGGTGGAGACGGACATGGGCAGGGCGTAGAGCTTTCCCTGGTAGGTCCACGCCTCCACCATCTTGGGGAGGAAAAGGGCCGCCGGGTCGAGCTTGTCACGCCGGAGGTACGGCCCCAGGTCTTCGAGGACGCCGCTATCGACCATGTCCGTCCAGGCGCCCCAGCCATTCTCGTACAGCTCGGTCGGCGTGCCGGCGGTGTGCTCCAGCAGGATCTGCTCGCGCTGCTTGGCGTAATTGCCGGGGCCGGGACGCACTTCCACCTCCAGCCCCTGGCCGCGGTGCTCGTCATTGAACCGCTGGAAGGCCGCCACCTGGCCCTCGAAGTTCTTGCCGGAGGCGTGCACGGAGAAGAACACCACCTTGCCGGTCACCCTCTCTGGCCGGCGCGCGCCTTCTCCTCCTGGCGCGCCGCACGCGGCCAGCAGCAGCGGCGCCGAGAGCGCCACGGCGCGCGCCCCCGCCGCGGTGACGCGCCGGCGCGTCGCCCGCGCCAGACCTCCAGCCTCAGTCGTTCGTCCGCTCTCGCTGGCGTTCATGACCTGCCCTCCTTGCTGGGTCTTGCTCCTGCGTGTTCTGGCCTTGTCTGTCCACTGTGACGTGCTCCCGCGCCTTCCTGCCGTGTCGTTCGCCCGGGTGCTCGCGCTGAATTCCAGCGATGCCGGTGGGCCAGCGGCGCACCGGCCGCGAGCCGATCAGTTGCGGGCCAGCACCTCATTCAGGCGTGGCGCCAGGGGCGGCAGCACGTCCTTGGCCTTCGCCTCCCCCGACCAGACCCTGGCCAGCGCGGGGTTCAGCACCTCGTTCCACTCCTGCACCTCCGTGATGTTCCAGCCGATGTGGATCCGCGCACGGTCGATCTCGGTCAGGAAGGCGCGCTGGTTATCCGGCGGCGTCGACTTCATGATCTCGTCGCTTTCGGCCACCTTCCGCACCGCCGGCAGCGTCAGGCCTTCGATGCCCAGGATGCGCTGGCCCGGCGCCCCGCCGAAGAACTTGAGGAACTCCCAGGAGGCGTCCGGCTGTCTGGTAGTGCGCACGATGCCGTTGCCGGAATACCAGCCCAGCGCGATGCGCTTGCCGTCCTTCGTCTTCGGCATCGGGGCCACGTCCCATTTGAACGGGTCGGTACGCACGCGCGCCACCTGCCAGTGGCCCCAGGTGACCATGGCCACGTTGCCGCTCCGGAAGCCCGCTGGCTGCGGGTCGCGGAACAGGACGCTGGGCCAGATCCGCTTCTTGTGCATGTCCGCGATCCACTGGATGGCGTCCAGCACCCTGGGATCGCGGAAGTTGGCTTCCTTATTGTTGCTGGTGAAGACGTCGCTGCCGTAGGTCCAGACCCAGTACCACCAGGAGGGGTCGCTCTGGAGGTTCGAGCTGCCGTAGATGGCCACGTTCTGGCCATCGAAGCCGGCCTGGTTGGCGGAAAGCCCCTTAGCGTCGGTGGTCAGCTGGCTGGCCACCTCGACGTACCGGTCCCAGGTCCAGCCCTCGTCGGGGTACCTCGTCTTCGCCTTGTCGAAGATCTCCTTGTTGTAGAAGAGGGCGTACGTTCCGCCGTTGTAGGGCAGGTTGAAGATCTTGCCCTTGTACTTCATGGATTCGAGCGCCAGCGGATACCAGTCGGCGGGGCGCACCTCGCGGTCTTTGCCCAGGAATTTGTCCAGCTCCACGAGGTCGCCCCGCTTGCAGAACGGGAGAAAGTCGCCGAAGGCGCACATCACGGTGTCCGGCGCGGTGCCGCTGGCCAGGAGCGTGGTCAGCTTGGCCGACCAGCTCCCCTCCACGACCGGCTCGACGTTGACCTTGATGCTGGGGTGCTTCTCCATGAAGGCGGCGACGACCTTGTCGTGTACGGCGAAGGCCTCCCGCCCGCCGCGGTTCATGAAGGTGATGGTGACCGGCTGGGTGATCTTGCTCTCACCGGTGCCTGCCTGCGAGCCGCAGGCAGCCGCCAGCAGGCCGGCCGCGGTCGCGCCGGCATAGCCGGCCACGCGGCGGCGGGTGGCAGTGCGGGGCGCCTTCCCTGCCGGCGGCTCAGCC
>DAOTTI010000077.1:0-8098 GCA_034437795.1 Chloroflexota bacterium
CCCAGCGGGCGCGCGGCCCGACCTCAGCCCGTCGCTGGCGCGCCGCGCCGCCGCCTATAGCCAGCCGCCCGAGGCCATGCGCCGCCTGGTCACCAATCGCCAGGACCAGCCGGAGCCACCTTCCGGCCGGCGACCGGTGGTGACCGAGGATGGGCGCGTACTTACCCGCCATGAGCGCCGGCGCCTGGAGGCGGAGGCCAAGAAGCAGCGAAAGAAGGAGCTCAAGCGGAGCGGGCGCCGCGGCGCCTGAATGCCTGGCGCCGGCATCGTATATAATTTTTGGGTTGAGCTTAGCATTCGTCCGTTTCGTCCATTTATTCCTATGGCCATAGCACTTGAACACCTGAAGGCGCAGCTAAACGAGCTAGCGCAGAAAATACACCAATACCAGGTGCGTCTTTGACGTCGCCGGCCAGCAGCGGGAGATCGAGCGCCTGGAGGCGCAGACGCAGCAGCCGGACTTCTGGCTCGACCAGCAGGCGGCCCAAGCCGTCCTCCGCCGGCTGACGAAGCTTCGCGCGTCCACCGCCACGTGGATCGACCTCGGAAAGCAGGTCGAAGATCTCATCACCCTCCACGAGCTGGCTGAGGCCGAGGACGACCGCGCCACGCTGGCGGAGGTGGAGCGTGAGTGCGAGGCGCTCCGCCAGCGCCTGGAAGACCTGGAGTTCCAGCTCGCGCTAGGCGGCGAGTACGACGCCAGCGACGCCATCCTGGCCATCCACGCCAGCGAGGGCGGCACGGAATCCCAGGACTGGGCGGCGATGCTGCTCCGCATGTACCTCCGCTGGGCGGAACGGCGCGGGTACAAGACCGAGATCCTGGACCTGACCCCGGGCGAGGAGGCCGGCATCAAGAGTGCCACCGTCCAGGTCTCGGGCGACTTCGCCTACGGCTACCTCAAGAGCGAGCGGGGCGGCCACCGGCTGGTCCGCATCTCGCCGTTCGACGCCGCCAAGCGCCGCCACACCTCCTTCGCCCTGGTGGAGGTCATGCCCGTGGTGGAGCAGGACGTAGATGTGGAGATCCGGCCGGAAGACGTGGAGATGGACGTCTACCGCGCTTCCGGCGCCGGCGGGCAGCACGTGAATAAGACCTCGTCCGCCGTGCGCCTGACGCACAAGCCGACGGGGATCGTCGTCACCTGCCAGAACGAGCGGTCGCAGGCCCAGAACCGGGAGGTGGCGATGCGCATCCTGCGCTCCAGGCTCCTGGAGCGCCGCCTGGCGGAGCTCGAGGCCGAGCGCCGGCGCCTAAAGGGCGAGCACGTTGGCGCCGGCTTTGGCAGCTCCATCCGGTCGTACGTCCTGCACCCCTACACCCTGGTCAAGGACGCGCGCACCGGCTACGAAACCAGCAACACCCAGGCGGTGCTGGACGGCGAGCTGGACGACTTCATGCGCGCCTGGCTCCGCAGCCAGATCGGCACGTCCAACTAACCGCCGGCCTGCAGGCAGCGCTATCATTCCGTGGCGACGCCGTGAGGTGGTGGTCAGGTGGTGATCACCAATGATCGTTCTCCACCAGGTCTGCAAGTGCTATCCCAACGGCGTGCAGGCCCTCACCGACGTCAATCTGCAGATCCCCGAGCGCGACTTCGTCTTCCTGGTGGGTCCCAGCGGCGCCGGTAAGAGCACGTTCATTCGCCTGCTGATCCGGGAGGAACTTCCCACCAGCGGGCGCGTTTTTGTTGATGGGCAGGACCTGGCCCGGCTCAAGCGCCGCGACATCCCTCACCTGCGCCGGAAGGTCAGCGTCATCTTTCAGGACTTCAAGCTGCTGCCGCAGAAAACGGTGTTCGAGAACGTCGCCTTCGCCCTGGAGGTGTCCGGCTACTCGCGTGACCAGATCCGGCGCCTGGTGCCGGAAACGCTCGACCTGGTTGGCCTGGGGGCGCACGCCGATCGCTATCCCAGCCACCTCTCGGGGGGCGAGCAGCAACGGGTCGCCATCGCCCGCGCCATCGTCCGGCGGCCGCTGGTGCTGGTAGCCGACGAGCCGACCGGTAATCTGGACCCCGAGACGGCCGCCCAGACGGTCCAGCTCCTGGTCCGCATCAACGCTCTGGGCACGACCATCGTCTTCGCCACGCACAATAGCGAGTTGGTGAACACGCTGCGCCGGCGCGTGGTGGCGCTGGAGGCCGGGCGCATCGTCCGCGATCAGATGAACGCCGGCTACGAGTAGCACGCCGGTCCAGTGCTCGATGTCGGGGTGGGCAGCCGAAGGAAGGACGCGTATTCATCTTTCCCGCTCCGCCCTTTGCCTTGCTCGTCCCGCGCCGGCACTCCCTGGCCGGCGCTCTGGCCGGCCCGCAGGCGCGGCATCTCGCGTCTCTCGCCCGTTGTTCTTCACAGCCCTGGTACCCATGATCCCGCCCGCCTGGACGAAGGACGACGGACGCAGGTCTTGGCGCCGGTCCCCCGTCACCCGTCGGCCCGCTACGTCGTGGAGGGAGGCTTGACCGGTGCTGCGCGCCATCGCCCGCGCCGGCGAGGTCGCCCGCTACGCCGCCACATCGGCGCTCGTCAACTTCTGGCGCCACCGGACCATGAGCGCGGCCGCCGTGCTCTCGGCCGTGGTCATGCTGCTCTTGCTCAATGCCTTCCTGATCCTGGTCAGTAACCTGAACACGGCGATGCAGGCCCTGGAGCAGAAGGTCAACGTCATCGCCTATCTGAAGGACGATGCCAGTGCCGCCGACGCGCAGCGCCTCGTCGAGCAGCTGCGCGCCAACCCCGAGGTGCTGGAGGTAGTCTATCTCTCCAAGGATGCCGCCATGGCGCGGCTAAAGGCCCAGCTCGCCGACCGCGCTGAGCTGCTGGACATGATCAGCGGCAACCCGCTGCCCGCCAGCGTGGAGGTGCGCCTGCGCGACCCGTCCCGCATCGCCGCCCTAGCGGCCTCGCTGCGGGGCCAGCCCGGCATTGAGGAGGTCTCGCTGCAGCAGGACGTGGTGGATAACCTGCTGCGGATCACGCGCTTCGCCCGCGCCGCCGGCTTCGTGATGGTGGCCGGGCTGGCCGCGGTCACGCTCTTCATGATCGTCAACACCATTCGCCTGGCCGTCTACGCCCGCCGCCATGAGATCGAGATCATGAAGCTCGTGGGGGCCACCGACTGGTTCATCCGCTGGCCGTTTCTCCTGGAAGGTATCCTGTACGGCCTGCTCGGGGCGCTGATCGTGGCCGCGATCGTCGGCGCCAGCTACCAGCCCATGCAGGGGCAGTTCCTGGCGCTCGTGCAGTTCCTGCCGGTGAACCTTGATCCTGTTTTTCCGTTGAAGTTATGCGGGCTCACCACGGCCGCCGGCATCGCTATCGGCGCGGCCGGCAGCTACATCTCGGTCCGGCGGTTCCTCGATGTGTAGACGGAGGACGAATGACGAAGAGCGGATCGCTCCCGAGGACGGTCCACTTTATCCTTCGTCCTTTGTCCCCAGCCGCTCTTCGCTGTGCGTCCCTTCGCTCTTCCCCGCAGCCAGCCGGGCATATTCACGGCCAGCGACGATTCTCCGCACCCGCTGGGAGAGCGGGAGCCCGCGCAGCGGGCGACGGTGATGGCGCCGCGCAGGAATAAGCCAGGCCGGGCTACCCCGCAGGCCATGATCCATGATCGTGCTTCGGAATGTGACCAAGGTCTACGGCACGGGTAAGGCCGCCCTATCCGGCGTGACGCTGGCGGTGCCCAGACATGACTTCGTCTACCTGGTGGGACCGAACGGGGCGGGGAAGAGCACGCTACTGAAGCTGCTCATCCGCGCCGAGGTGGCTACGTCCGGCGTGGTGATCGTGGCCGGCCACGACCTGCAGCACCTTCCCGAGCGCCACGTGCCCGCCTTTCGCCAGCAGATTGGCATCGTCTTCCAGGACATCCGGCTCTTTCCCGACAAGACGGTGTACGAGAATGTGGCCTTTAGCCTGCAGGTCAGCGGCCGGCCCCGCCCGCGCAAGACCCGTGACCTGGTGATGGAGGCGCTCGACCTGGTCGGCCTGGCTGGCCACGCCCATCGCTTCCCGCGCCAGATCAGCGGAGGCGAGCAGCAGCGGGCGGCCATCGCCCGCGCCATCGTGCGCTCGCCCCAGCTCCTGATCGCCGACGAGCCAACGGCGAACCTACCGCCGGACGCCTCCTGGCAGATTGTGCAGCTCCTGGGCGAGATCAACCGGCGCGGCGTCACCGTGGTGGTCGCCACCCATGATCGGGACGTGGTGGACCGGACCAAGCGCCGCGTGGTGGAGCTGGCCGATGGCCGGATCGTGCGTGACCAGCGCTTCGGCACCTTTGCGCCCCCCGCACCCGTCGCCCCGCAGGTCACCACCGGTTCCAGCGCCTTCTACCCCGTGGTGCCCGCAACCGGCCCGAACGCTCTTCCGCCAGCGCCGGGTCGTCCCGGCCATCTGGTGGCCCATCTTACTCCGGAGCGCCGGACGCGATGAGCCGCCTGGCGCGCCGCCTGCCCTCAGGTGCAGGCCACCGGCGAGCCCGGATGGCGCGCCGGCTCGGCTTGCCGCGGGCGGGCGCGGTGATCGGTGCCGCGTTCAGCGCCGCGCTGATCGTCACGGCGTCGTGGCTCCACCCCGTCCCCGCCCACGCCGACCCCATCGCCAATCTCCAGAAACGCTACCAGGAGGCGATCGGCCAGGCCCAGCGCAAGCTGGAAGAGTGGAACGCGCGGCGCCAGCAGCAGGAGGCCGTCGTCAAGCAGCTCCGCGGGGCCACCAGCAGCTACGCCGCCGAGCTGCGGCGCATCGACGCGGAGCTGCTGCAGACGGCGAACCGGCTGCGCCAAGCCGAGGCCGATCTGGCGCGGATCGAGGCGGAGATCCAGGACCTGGAGCGGCAGATGGCCGAGAAGCAGGCGGCCGTCGAGCAGCGGGCCAGGGCTTACAGCACGCGCCTGCGGGGGCTGTACAAGTTCACCCGCACCTCGCCCCTCGAGCAGCTGCTGGCCGCGCGTGACTTCAGCGACGCCCTTCGCCGGATCACCATGATGCAGGCGGTGGCGCAGGTCGACCGCCAGCTCCTGGGGCAGCTCCGTAACGAGCACCGTGCCCTGGTCGAGGCGCGGGCGGGGCTGGCGCAGCGGCAGGCGGAGGCCACCGCCCTCCATGACGAGATCAAACGCCAGCGCCAGACGCTCGAGGCCAGGCGAGCCGAGCAGAGCACGCTCGTCGCCCGCGCCCAGGAGCAGCAGCGCCTGGCGGAGGCGGCCCTAGATGAGTTCGAGCGCCAGCGCCAGGAGCAGGCGGCGCAGATTGGCGCCCTGCAGGCGCAGATGCAGCGGGAGCTGGCCGAGCTGGAGCGCCAGCGCCAGGAGGAGCTGCGCCGCCAGGAGGAGCTCCGCAGGCAGGAGGAAGCGCGGCGGGCGGCGGCCCAGGCCACCGCGGCCGCACGGGCCAGCGTGCGGAGCGACGGCCGGGCGGCCAGCGGGGGCGCCAGCGGGCCGTCTCTGTCGCTCCCGCTCCCCGGCAGCATCAACACCAGCGCGCTCCAGCAGTCATCCGCACGGCTGATGTGGCCCGTCGCCAACCCCGTGGTGACCACCGAGTTCGGCGAGTCCACCTTCGCCCAGCGCTTCCACACCGGGATCGACCTCGCCCAGCGCCCCGGCACCCCCGTCCTGGCGGCGGACGACGGCATCGTGCTCAAGAGCGAGCTGGCCGTGCCCGGCAAGCCAGCCCTCTCCTACGGCATGATGGTCGTGATCGCCCACGATACGCGGCTGGCTACCCTCTACGCGCACCTGGACGACGGCAAGCTGCGGCCGGTGGTCAAGCCGGGCGACCGTGTCAAGCGGGGCCAGATCATCGGCTACATCGGGATGACGGGGATCACCAGCGGGCCGCACCTGCACTTCGAGGTGCTCATCTCCAATGAGCCCCAGAACCCGCGCTTCTACCTCCCCAGGTAGTCTGCGCCACCTGCGCCATCCGTGCCATCGGTGAGGGCGCATCCGGTAAGTGCCGATGGAACGGGTTGGGGCGTCTGGAACGGGTTGGGGCGTCGTTGCGTTCCCTCTCCCATAGGGAGAGGGCGCGTGTGAGGGCGCTACGAACTGCGAAAACTGGCTGCGTCCCCCATCAGTGATGGCGTGATGGGCCCCTGCCGGTGGCGGATGCTCAGGGGGACGTCGAGGTCTTCGCCATCAATGGTCGAGAGCGCACCCATAGATGGCGCCACTCCAACCCTCGCCTCGGCCACAGGCATCGGCTTCACCGGCAATGGTTGATCATGCATCCAAAGGTGCGCGCCGGCCGCCGGCGCTCCGGCCGTCACCCCGCCGACCGCGGGCGCTTACGCCGCGCCTCCGTGGCCACCACCAGAAAGTCGTACGACGCCCGCGCGGCGCAGACGCGGCAGAGCGTCGTCCCGCGTCGCGTCTTGGGCGCGAGCGGGGCGCCACACCGGACGCACGCTGCCGCGCGCACCACCACCTCGGGCGACCTCCTGCCCGTAGTCACTCGTTGCTCCCGCTCTACTTACGTCAACGACACGAGACCGTGGAAGATAGGGCCCGATCCGGTTCCGGCGTAGCAAGGGAGGTCGTTCCTGTGCTACGGTGCGGGATGGAGCACCACAGACGGAGCACCACAGACGAGCGCATCATCGGATCGGGCGGGCAGGCTTGCGCGGGCGAACGTGAGCGGGCTGGTGGTACGCTGCGGAGGGGCGCTGCGAACGTGACCAGGGGGCTGACCGGATTGTGAGACGACCGGTGCTGCAAGCCGGTACGCGCCGGATGGCGATTGCGGGGGCCATCGTCGCACTGGCCGTAGCTTCCTTTGGCAGCGGCTACGCCGTAGCACGCTGGACGCCGCCCGGCTCGGTCCCAGCCGCGGCGGCGGTCGCCCCCGGCCAAGCCCGCGGCGACACGGGCCAGCCCGCGGCGCCAGCGTCACTGCCGGCCGCGTCTCCCAGTGCAATGCCGGCCGACGTGGCCAAGCAGTTCGAGATCTTCTGGGAGGCGTGGAACTTCATCGAGAAGGAGTACTATCGCCAGCCCATCGACCGCGCCAGGCTCGTTCAGGGCGCGATCAAGGGGATGCTCGCGGCCCTCAACGACCAGTACGCCGCCTACCTCGATGCGTCCAGCACCCGCATCGAACGGGCCAACCTGGACGGCGCGATCGAAGGGATCGGGGCCACCGTCGAGCTCAAAGGCGGGCGCCACACCATCATTGCGCCGGTGGAGGATAGCCCCGCCGCGAAGGCCGGCATTCGCTCCGGCGACGTGATCCTCAAGGTCGACGGCAAGGAGATCGGCAACCTCAGCCTGGCCGAGGCGGTGGCCCTGATCCGTGGGCCGGCCGGCACCAAGGTCAAGCTGACCATCATCCGCCCCGACGACCCTGAGGGCCAGCCCGTGGAGCTCGAGCTCACCCGCGCTCGCATCGAGATCGAGTCGGTAACGGGGAAGATGGTGGCGGATGGGATCGGCTACGTGCGCGTGCGCCTGTTCGGCACGCAGACGGGGCCCCAGCTGGCGCGGACGCTGCGGGAGATGCGCGCGCGGCGCGTGGTGGGCCTGATCGTCGATCTCCGCGATAACCCTGGCGGCTATCTAAGCAGCGCGGTGGACGTGGCCAGCCAATTCCTCAAGGAGGGGAGCGTGGTCGTGATCGAGGAGCGCGATGGGACGCGCCGCCCGACCGTCGCCCGGTCAGGTGGCCTGGCCACCGACATGACCCTGGCCGTGCTGGTCAACCGCGGCAGCGCCAGCGGCGCTGAGATCGTCGCCGGGGCGCTGCGCGACCACAATCGCGCCGTCCTCATCGGGGAGCCAACCTTTGGCAAAGGCTCGGTGCAACTCCCCAAGGATCTCTCGGACGGGTCGTCGGTGCGCGTAACGGTGGCCACCTGGCTCACGCCCAGCGGCAAGCAGATCCAGGGCCACGGGCTGGCGCCGAACATCGAGGTCCGGCCCAGCCCCGAGGATGAGAAGGCCAAGCGCGACGTGATCTTGGAAAAGGCCCTGGAGTGGTTCAAGGTGGCGCCCCTAGCCGAGGTGACTGGCTGAGACAGGGCGCGGTCCTCTACCGGCCCGGCGTCGCGGCCGCGGTCTGGGCCGGCCGCGTCGGCACGGCCGTCGGGGCTC
>DAOTTI010000078.1:0-14880 GCA_034437795.1 Chloroflexota bacterium
ATCAGGCCGGCCAGGGCGAGCGGGCCGAGGACCGTGGCGCCCGCGACGGCCGTGATGATCGTGATGGCCGTGACGGGCGTGACGGGCCGGTGGAGGACCGTGACCAGCGTGATGACCGGCGGGGCACAGATGGCGGCCGGCAGGGCGCCAGCCGCGCCGAGAGCGAGACGGCCGGTGCGCATGCGGAACGTGACGGCCAGGCCCCGCGCCTGACCCCGCGCGCCGCCGCCCTGGCGGTCGCGACCGCCGCCGCCGGTCTGGGCGAGCGGGAGCGCCACGCTGATGACCCCGCCACATCCCGCGGCCAGCGCGGCCTAAGCGAACGGCACGACCCTGCCTCCGGCTCTAACCCGCCGACCACGACGCCGACCGCCACCCGCACCCCCCAGCGCGGGGAGACGTCGGCCCCCCCTGACAGCCGCGGCCGCTCCGGCCGCGACGGCGACCGGCGAGACGGGGAACGCTAGCCCCGATCATTCACGGCCAGCAATGGAGTCCCGTCTTCCAAAGGGAGAGCGCTAGCCCGGACACCTGTGGAAGTGGCGGGCCTCTCTATGTCGCGCTGGTGCTCCGCAGGAGCATGACCGATTATTCATGGCTGGCGAGGAGTGCTCTCTCCCTCTGGGAGAGGGCTAGGGTGAGGGCTCCATTCATGTAACGGCGTGCGCCACAGGTCCGAATGGCGCCAAGCCATGGCCCGTCGTTCCCCCGCTCCGCGTCAGAGAGGGGGCGGCGGGGCCAAGCCGCACGGCAGGGCGGAGTAGGGCAGGGGTGCGCCGCGGCTCCGGCCGCAGGGGGTGACGTCCCTCCTCCCTCTCGGCACCGCCAAGCCGCACGGCCACGGCCATCGTTCCCCCGCTCCGCGTCGGAGAGGGGGCGGCGGGGCCAAGCCGCACGGCCACGGCCGTCGTTCCCCCTCTCCGTGTCGGAGAGGGGGCCAGGGGGTGAGGTCCCTCCTCCCGGCGCGTCCCAGGCCAAAGGAAGGTGGAGCCCATAGGGATAGGGGTCCAGACCAGATCACCACCTGATCACCACCTGATCGCCGCTTGATCACTGCTTGATCACCGCCTGATCACGGGTCAGGTCTTTAGGGTCCCAGGCTAGCCCCCCACCGACGCCGGCTGTCTCGCCTCCACGCGCTCCACGCCCAGGACCACTGCGTGCCCGTCCAGGTTCAGCTGCTGGCGGTAGGCGCCGGGCCGCGGCTCCCCCGCCTCCAGCCGGAGCGAGAGCGTCTCCTGGCGGATGTAGTCGCCGAACTTCCGGAAGACCTCCGCCAGCTCGCCTTGCGCCTGGTAATAGGTGATGATCCGGTCTTCCAGCCGGAAGCCGGCATCCTTCCGCATGCTGTTCAGCCGGTGCACCAGCTCGCGCGCCAGCCCCTCTTGCACCAGTTCCGGCGTCAGGCGCACGTCCAGGGCCACGGCGCGTCCGCCTTCCTCCACGACCGCAAAGCCGGGGGCGTCCACGGTTTCCACGTCGTAGTCCTCGGCGGGGATCTCCACCTCCAGCCCGCCGACCACCAGGGTCACCGGCTCGCCGGCGGCGTGGCGCCGCGCCAGGTCGGCCGGGTTGGCCGCCTGCAGCGCCTTTGCCACCGCATTCACCTGCGCCCCGAACCGCGGCCCCAGCAGCTTGAAGTTCGGCTTCACGCGGTAGCTGACCAGCCCCTCGGTGTGCTCCACGAACTCCAGGCGCTTGACGTTCAGCTCATCCAGCACCTGATCCGCCAGGGACTCGAGCTGCTCCCGCTCCCGCGGGCCCTTGACCCGCACCAGCAAGGCCGGCGCCGGCTGGCGCACCTTCAGCCTGGCCTTCTGGCGCGCGGCGCGGCCCAGACTGACTACCTCCCGCGCCAGGGCCATGGCCTCCCGCAGCGCCGCATCGATCAGCGACGGGTCGGCCTGCGGCCACTCGCAGTGGTGCACCGACTCCGGCGCCGTGGCGTCGACGCTGCGGACCAGGTTCTGGTACATCGCCTCGGCCAGGAACGGCATGCTCGGCGCCAGGAGCTTGGCCAGGGTCACCAGCACCTCCCACAGCGTCAGGTAGGCCGCCGCCTTGTCCTGGTCCGCCTCGTTCTTCCAGTACCGCGGCCGCCCGCGGCGCACGTACCAGTTGGAGAGATCGTCGACAAACGCCTCCAGCCGGCGGGTGGCGGTCATGGCGTCAAAGTCCTCGTAGCGCTCTGTCACCAGACGCACCACGTCATGCAGCTCGCTCAGGATCCAGCGATCCAGCGCCGGGCGGGACGCCACCGGCAGCGCCGTGCCGTCGGCGACGCTCCCGCCGGTGGCCCCGTAGGCGCGAGGATCGAAGCCATCCAGGCGGGCGTAGTTGCAGAAGAAGGCGTAGACGTTCCACAAGGTGAGCAGCTTGCGCTTGGTCTCCTCGCAGACGCCCCAGCCGAAGTTCAGGTTCTGCTCCGGGTTGGCGCCGACGTAGATCCAGCGCATGACGCTGGCGCCGACGCGCTCCGCCGCCTCGTTGAACTCGATGGCGTTCCCCCAGCTCTTGTGCATCTCGCGCCCCTGCTCGTCCCGCACCAGGCCGTAGCCCAGCACGGTACGGAACGGCTCGCGGTCCTCCAGCACCGTGCTCATGGTCAGCAGGGAGTAGAACCAGTTGCGGAACTGGCCGGGGAAGCTCTCCGTGATGAAGTCGGCCGGGAACCATTGCGCCCAGTAGGCGCGGTCGTGCCGGTAGTTGAGCGTGGAGAAGGAGACGATGCCGGCATCCAGCCAGGGATTGCCCACGTCGGGGATGCGTGAGGCGTCGGCGCCGCACTGCGGGCAGGCCAGCTTCACCTCGTCCACCCACGGGCGGTGCGGGCTGTGGCCGTCGAAGCGGTCCCACCCCGCCACGGCGCGCGCCCGAAGTTCGTCTTCGCCCCCGATGACGTCGAACCAGTCGCAGCGGGCGCAGGTCCAGATGGGCAGGGCCAGCCCCCAGTAGCGCTTCTTGGAGATCATCCAGTCCTGCATGTTGCGCAGCCAGTCCAGCTCGCGCTCCAGGCCCCACTCCGGCAGCCAGCGGATCTTCCTGGCCACCTCCATGATCTGCTCGCGCAGGGGCGGCCAGTCCTGCCCCGCCGTGCGCCGCTTGGCCTCGTCGCTCTTCGGGCCGTCCATGGAGATGAACCACTCATCGACCAGCCGGAAGACGAGGGGAGTGCTGCACCGCCAGCACACGGGGTAGCGGTGGGTATAGCGCTCCTCCCGCACCAGCAGGCCCTGCTCCTGCAGGGCATGGACGATCGCCGGCGCCACGTCGTGCGCGTTCTGGCCGGTGAGCAAGCCGAACCCGTCGTGGTAGTTGCCGAACTCGTCGATCGGCGCGATGGCGGGCAGATGGTACTCCTTCCCCAGCTCGAAGTCTTCCTTGCCGCAGCCGGGGGCGATATGGACGATGCCTGTCCCTTCGGTTTCCGATACCTCCTTGCCCAGGATCACGCGGTGCGCCTCCACGGCCCCCGCCTGCTGCACGGCCGGCAGATAGTCGAACGGCCCGCGGTAGCGCCAGCCGGCCATCCGCTCCCCCGGCAGCTCCTCCAGCACCTGGTAGTCCCCGCGCAGGGCGTTGGCCAGGGTGCCCCTGGCCAGGTAGAAGACGTCGTCCCCCTGGCGCACCTTGACGTAGGTCAGCAGGGGATGCACCTCCGCCGCCACGTTGGCCGCCAGCGTCCACGGCGTCGTCGTCCACACCAGGAGCGACTCGCCCGGCCGGTCCAGCAGCGGAAACTTGACGAACACCGCCGTATGGGTCAGCTCCTGGTAGCCCTCCGTCACGATCTCATGGTGCGAGATGCCGGTGGAGCAGCGCGGGCACCACGGCATGGCGTCCAGGCCACGGTAGATCAGGCCCCGCTCGTGGCACCGCTTCAGGAAGAGCCAGATGGTGTAGTTGTTCTCATCGGACATCGTGTAGTAGGAGTTGTCCCAGTCCATCCAGTAGCCGAGCCGGATGGACTGCTCCGTCTGGATCTTGGAGAAGCGGCGCACGCGCTCCTTGCACGCCTCCACGAAGTTGGCGATCCCGAACTGCTCGATATCGCGCTTGGACCTGAAGCCCATCTCCTTCTCGACCTCGACCTCCACCCACAGGCCCTGGCAGTCGAAGCCGTTCTGGTAGCGCTGGTCGTACCCCTGCATCGCCTTGAAGCGCTGGAAGAGGTCCTTGTAGGTACGCCCCCAGGCGTGGTGCACTCCCATGGGGTTATTGGCCGTGATCGGCCCATCCAGGAACGACCACTTGGCCCGGCCACGGTTCTTCGCTACCAGCTTCTGGAAGGCACGCGTCTGGTCCCAGAAGGCAAGGATCTCGCGCTCCAGCGCCGGAAAGTCCACGCTCGCTGCTACTTCCTTGAACATCGTCTCGCTCCTGCCGCCAACGCCGGCAACAGCCACACTGTCGGCCATACCGGCAACGCCGGCAACAGCCACTGTGCCGGCCATACCGGCAACGCCGGCGCTATCCGCAATGCTTGGTCTCTCTCAGCTACACTCGCAACGCCGGCCATGCCGGCCACGCCCAATCGACAAACAATAAAAACGCCCCGTCCCCCACCGGGGACGAGGCTTGCAGACCCCGCGGTACCACCCCGCTTAGCCGCCCCGCACCGCCGGACCCATCCCCCGGCAGCGCACACTCCCCGTCCCTGGCAGACCACCAGGCCCTCCAGCGGGCCGGCGTCGGGGAGCGCAGCATCACCAGGAGCGCCGGCACCGTCCGCGGCGGCTCGCTCCGTCCGGTGCCATCACACCGGTGCCCCTGGTAACGGGAGGCAACCCCGGCCCCGTCTACTCGCCGCTGGCGCCGTGCCCGGCATGGAGAGGCGGTCAGCGCGCTCTTCAGCAGCTTTCGGGGGGCGGCTCAGGAAGGATCTTCGACCGGCGGGCGCCACCTCTTCTCACCAGCCAGAGGCTCTCTGAGAGCACGGCGCCGGCCTACTCGTTTCCGTCACCGCCGTTCTGCGTCTGTGTCCCTGTTACTTGCGATTCTAGGGAGCCCCTGAGAGAATTGTCAATTAGATCTCCCTCGAGATTGCGGTGGATATGCTGCAGCTCACCAGCCCGGACGCGATCCAGCGCGCGCTGGACGAGATCCTGCCCCGCGTGCAGAAGCCGGCGCGCTACACCGGCGGCGAGTTCAACAGCGTGGCCAAGGAGTGGGACCAGCCACGGCCGGATGGCCGGCGGCGCGTCACGCTGGCCCTGATCTATCCGGACATCTACGACATCGGGATGTCCAACCTGGGCATCCAGATCCTCTACGAGATCGTCAACCGCGACGAGCGCTTCCTGTGCGAGCGGGCCTTCGCGCCCTGGGTGGACATGGAGGCGCAGCTACGGCGCATCGGCCTTCCCCTATACAGCCTGGAGACGAAGCACCCGCTGCGCGACTTCGACATCCTGGGCTTCTCCCTGGCCTATGAGCTCGACTACACCAACGTCCTAAACGTCCTCAACCTGGCCGGCATCCCCCTGCGCGCGGCCGAGCGCGGGCCGGACGATCCCATCATCCTGGCCGGCGGCAGCAACACCACCAACCCCGAGCCCCTGGCCGACTTCGTCGACCTCTGCCTCATCGGCGAGGGGGAGGAGGCGATCATCGAGCTACTGGAGACGTACGACCGCGTGCGGGGCCACGCCCCCCGCGCGGACCGGCAGGCCTTCCTGCGCGCCGCCGCGGCCATCCGCGGCGTCTACGTCCCGTCCTTCTACCGCGTCGACTACAACGACGACGGCACCATTGCCGACATCAGCCCCGCCCCTGGCGCGCCGGCCGCGGCCACCCTGCCGATCAAGAAACAGGTGGCCGACCTGGTAGATTACGCTCTGCCCCTGCGGCCGGTGGTGCCTTACATCGAGACGGTGCACGACCGCGCCGCCATCGAGATCATGCGGGGCTGCGGGCGGGGCTGCCGCTTCTGCCAGGCGGACATGATCTACCGGCCCCGGCGCGTCCGCCCGCGCGAGCAGATCATCGAGATGGCGGACACCCTCCTCCGCAACACCGGCTACAGCGAGCTCTCCCTGCTCTCGCTCTCCAGCGCCGACGTCAAGCACATCGACCTGGTGCTGCAGGACGCCATCCAGCTCTTCGACGATGACACGCTGACCATCTCCCTGCCCAGCACCCGCGTCGACGCCTTCAACGTGGACCTGGCGGCGCTCATTGAGCGGGGCAAACGCTCCGGCCTGACCTTCGCGCCGGAGGCCGGCACGGAGCGGATGCGAGAGGTGATCCACAAGGGCGTCTCCGAGGCGGAGACCCTTCGCACCGCTGAGCTGGCCTACAGCCGCGGCTGGCACACCATCAAGCTGTACTTCATGATCGGACTGCCGACCGAGACCGACGAGGACGTGGCCGGCATCGCCCACCTGGCCCAGAAGGTGCTGGACGTTGGCCGGCGCTATCACGGTCGGCGCGCGCGGGTCACCGTCGGCGTCTCCACCTTTGTGCCCAAGCCGCACACGCCCTTCCAGTGGGCCGGACTGGCCAGCTTCGACGCCATCCGCGCCAAGGTGCGGATCCTGCAAGACCTGATGCGCGACCGCGCCCTGCGCTTCTCCTGGCACGACGCGGAGAGCACCCATGTGGAGTGCCTCCTCTCGCGGGGCGACCGCCGGGTGGGCACCGCCATCCTGGAGGCCTGGCGCCGCGGGGCGCGCTTCGACGCCTGGAGCGACCACCTCTGCTGGGCGGCCTGGGCCGCCGGCCTGGAGCGCGCCGGTCTCGACCTGGGCTTCTACACCTGGCGGGAGCGCGACGTGCACGAGCGCCTGCCGTGGGACCACATCGACGTGGGCGTCCCCCGTTGGCACCTCATCGCCCAGTGGCGACGCGCCCAGGGACTGGAGCCGGAGCGGCGCGAGCGCTACGTCCTGCTCCGACAGGAAGAGCTGGCTGGCGTCCGGTGAAGCTCTCACCGACACCGGCGGCCTTCGCCCCTTCCGCCGCGCGCCATCAGTCATGCTCCGCGCCGCGCCGTTCCGTTCTCTCTCCCTTTGGGAGAGGGAGAGGGTGAGGGCTCCACTCAGAGTTCCCTCTCCCCCTTGGGAGAGGGTGAGGGTGAGGGCCCCGCTCGTCAGGAGAACCGGCGATGCCCTTGCCCCCTTTTCAGCAAGGAACGGCCAGGGCCTAGGGCTGACGGAGAGTAGGGTAGAATCGAGCCATGCCCAAGAGCTACGAGGACGAGATACGTGAGCTGCTCAAGGGCATGGACCGGTTCCCCGGCGAAGGGGCGCGCCGCCCGCCGCCCCGCCTGCGCCGCGCGCCGGCCTGGCGCCTGCCATCCATCCGGCACCTGCGTCTGGACGCGCACCGGCTGATGGGTGGGGCGCTGATCCTGATGCTCTTCGCCTGGATCATGCGTGGCCCGTGGAGCGCCGCCTTTCCCGGGCTCTTCACGCTGGCGGGGTACATCTCCCTGGCCAGCGTGATCCTCTTCATCGTCGCGCTGGTTATGCTCATCCGCGCCGGCCGCTTCGGCGGTACGCCCTACCGCTCCGAGCAACGCTGGCGGGGCCAGGTGATCAACATGCCGCGCCGCGGTGGCCTGCTCACCGCCTGGCGCAACTGGTGGCGGCGCACGCTGGCCCGCCTCACCCGCCGCCGCTCGCGCTACGACTGGCCCCCTCGCGGGCGCGACCCTATCCAGTGGTAGGCGCCTGCGCTCACCGCCTCTCCGCCTTGGACCGGAACCACCGCCGCCCCGCGGGGCGGCACTATCCGTTGGTGGGCGCCTGCGCTCGCTGCCGCTCCGACGGCGCGGGGGCGTGGCCGAGGGCAACGGCCGCCAATAGCCGCCGCGCCAACGCTACCATCGCCTCCCCCGTGCCCGCCGCCGGCAGGGCCGACCGCGCCGCCCACGTCTCGTAGCCGCCGTCCTCCTCGATGGCGCGACGGGTGGCCACGTAGCCGACGTAATCGTTGGCCAGGCTGGCGATCATGGTGATGGGGGAGCCGGCGCCGGGACGGGCCACCGGCTGGGCAGGGCCTTCGGGCGCACCGTCGCCCGTCCCTTTCATGGCCAGCCCTAGCTCGACGAAGATCTCCCCCGGCAGCGCCACGATGGCGCAACCGCCGGCGCGCAGCACCTGCACCTCCGTCTCCAGCTGCTCCGGCAGGGCGGCCAGCAGCCGGCACTCCCGCGCGTACTGCCGCAGCACGCTATCCGGCAACGGCTGGCCGACCACCCACGAGAACGGCCCGTCCCTGCCCAGGCCGGCCGCCCGCCGCAGGTCCTGGGGCGGCACGGATTCATCCAGCGCCAGCAGCCGGCCAGCGATCTCCAGGTCCTCGTCCGTGATCCGCTTGCGGCGGAAGGAGAGGCGCGCGCTGGCGGCGGCCAGCGAGACATCCGCCGTCGGGCGCAGGCGCTGCACGACGCGCAGCGTCTCCCCCGCCACGATCCCCGCCACGCGGCGCGCCAGGCGATGCCCCGCTGGCTGCTCCGTATCCTGCACGTCCACCCCATTGATGTCCCCGCTGGCGCCGTTGAGCAAGATAGGCACGAACTCACCTGGTGTGCCGGGCGCAGCGAACGGCGCACCGAAGAGACGCTGCATCCAGCGCGCGTAGTGGCCGAAGTAGTCCGCCGAGACGTGCTGTGCGTGATCGGTGCCGATGTAGTGCAGGGCGAAGGACGCGACGCTGGCCAGCGGCGCGCCATCGTCCTGCTCGATCCACAGCACGCCCAGCTCCGGGTCGATCGGCCCCACTGGCCCGACCACGTCGGGGTTCCGCCGGCCGGGGTTCATGCGCACCGTGCCATCACGCAGCCGGTAGCGCCGATGAAAGGAGACCCCGGCCTCCCAGCCAGTGCCCCACGCCAGGCGCGCCGGGCGCAGGCGCTCGACCGCCAGGCCGACCACGGTGGCCAGGCGCGCTGGCAGGGCGTCCATATAGGCATCGGCGCGGCGCGTGCCCAGCAGCCCCGTGGGGCTGGGCGCGGTATGGGTATGGGTCGCGGCGATGAGCACCCGTTCCGGCGGGATGTGGCCTGCCGCCCCGATCTGCTCGCGCGCCGCCCGCACCGTCTCCCCGGGCATACAGATCAGGTCGGCGCAGACGATCGCCAGCCGGCCAGCGGGTCCCTGGTCGTCCTCCAGGACGACGGCTCGGGCGAACAGGGGATCATCGATGCCGGTCGCGATCCGCTCCGTGAACGAGCCAGCCAGCGGCACGCCCAGCGGGGGCGTGATATCCAGGACAGCGGCGCCCGCTCGCACCATCGCTCACCTCTCCGGCTTAGGATATCGGCCTGCGCCGCTCAGATGATTCGGGAGCCGGTCGACCTGGCCACGCCCGACCCGCATTTCGGCCTTCCCCGCCTGGATGATTTGCCACCGGTGATCAGTGCCGCCACACCGGCATCGGTGCCGCTTGGCCACCAGCGCCGTAGAAGACCGACCGCGATCCGACCGCTGCCCGCGCCATCACTCCCAGGCGGCAGCAGGATACCTCGCGGTAGCGCGCGCCGGCCAGGCGCGGCGGCGCAGGAGACATGCGGCCCCAGCGCTCCGCGCGATCGCCCGGCGTCTCCGATCCGTGGCAGGGCCAGCATCCAGAGATGGCCACGCCCACGGCGCTCGGCGCGCAGGCCGCCACGGCAGTTGCCGCTGCACGGGCCCCGCAGGAGCGCTGCCGTCCCCCGAGGCCCGCGGCGGTCGGCACGGCGGCGAGGCCGTCCCCTGCGGCGTGGCTGCTCCCGTTGCCGTTAGGCGTCGGCCCGCAGGGCGGCGAGCCCTTCGGGGGTGAGGGCCCAGAGGGGCAGCCACTGCTGCGCCCCTGAGCTGACCCGCACCACCTTGCCGCCAGCCTGGGTCACCTGGCCGCGACGGGTCAGGCGCTCGATAGCGTCCTTGACCCCGATCCGGTGCACACCTACCGCCGCTGCAAGCTCGACGTGGGTGCGCGGTGTGCCATCGGCGAGCACCGCCAGCAGGCGCTGTTCTAGCGAGGGTGTCGGTTCCGATCGCATGCGCCTATAAGGGTAGCACTTCTGGTAAAATGATCTTGTCCACCAGCGGGACACCGAAACCGCCGGCGCTCGGACGTGAGTGCGCCTCGCCGGCCTCAGCGCGGTGTCTCGGGGCAGCGATGGCCCTCTAGCTCAACTGGCAGAGCAGCTGACTCTTAATCAGCGGGTTCAGGGTTCGACTCCCTGGGGGGTCACCCAGGTTTCCAGGAAGGGAACGCGGGAGCAAGTGCGCCTTGCTCCCGCGTTTTCGTCTGCTGTCACCTTAACTGTCACCTTTTCCCAGCGACGGACACCCCGCAAGCGCCTGGCTCGCGGGGTGTCCGCTTGCTCTTGAGCGAGCTTGCCTCGCCTCCGGCCAGGTCGCCCAGATCCCGTTCCACCTGGTGTTTGCTTGCTTTTGAGCGAGCTTGGCAGCCATCCAGGGGAGACCAGTCATCTCGCCGCCGTTCTGGCTATCGGGGCCATCGCCGCCCAGGCCGGCCAGCAGGGCGTGCAGCCGAGCTATTGGAGCAACCGCCACGAGCAGCCTGCGCTCGACGGCCGCTGAGGCGGTCCGGCTATATGCGCCAGGCTCGCTGAAGCAGGCTCTCCACTGCAGGCGGTTGCCGCTGGCTGTATAGGAGGAGCCAAGCGGCGCTCGCCCCCGGCGACGGCCGCCGACGGCGCGGGCGGTCCTGCTCAGTGGGGGGAAGCTCTGTCGCTACAGTCCTTCATCAATGCTCTGGACTGGCGATCGACGAAGGACTCCCCTGCGGGTGCATTGCTTGTACTTGCCATGGCCGGCCGGTACGTGGCACAGTCCTCCGGCTGATGACCCGCTGCTGCGAGGCGCGCCGCACTCCACACGACGCCGCGCTGGCGCCGCCCGCCGGCCATACGCACCGTACCGGTCACGCCCGCGCCACCGGCGGCCACGTTCCCATGGACGGGAGCAGCCTGCGGGCCACCTCCGGCGCCCGCCTTCCAACCGGGGTGCATCACGCTCGTTGCGCAGCATTCGGCTGGCGCTTACTCTCTACGACGCGGCCCGCCAGGCGTGACGTGACCGTTGCCGTGCACAGGAGCGCCGGGAGAGCGTGGTGAGCGCCGTTACGGCCGCCACGCCGCGGCCCGCCCCCGAGCCACCCGACGTGCGCGACGCGCCAGAGGCGGCCGCGCCCAGCGTCCGCGCCCTGGCCGGCGAGTTACTGCGGGGCAGCACGCTCCTGCTTGCCGCCTCGGCCGCCGGCAGCGCGCTGAACGTCCTGTACACCTTCGCCGCGGCGCGCCTGCTCACCCCCACCGAGTACGGCGAGCTAATCGCCCTGCTCTCCATGGTCAGCGTGCTGGGCACGCCCGCGGGGACGGTGCAGGTGGTGGTGGCCCGCTTCGGCGCCATCGCCATGGCCGGCAACACGCTCCCCGCCTTCAAGCGCGACCTCCTGGCGCTCTTCCGGCTCCTGGCCGGCGCGGCGGGAGTGCTGCTCCTGGCCGGACTGGCGGCGAGCGGGGGCCTGGCCGGCTACCTGCACCTGCCCGGCGCCACGCCGGTGCGCTGGGCAGTGCTGCTGATTGCCGCCGGCCTCCTGCTCCCCGTGCTGCGGGGCGCGGTGCAGGGCTTCTGCCGGTTCGGCACCCTGGCGGCCCTGGGCACGGCGGAGATCGCCGGCAAGGTGCTCCTGGGCCTGGCGCTGATGGCCCTGGGCCTGGGCACGGCAGGGGCGATGGCCGCCATGGCCACCGGCGCGGCGGCCGTCCTGCTGCTCGGGGCCTGGTCGCTGCGGGACTTCCTCCGGCTGCCGGCCGGCCCGCCACGGGGCTCGAGCGCCGCGGGGGAGGGTCTGGCGGCGATGGCCCGCTTCGCCGCGCCGGCCCTGGGGGCCGCCGCCGGGCTAAACGCGATGGTGCTGGTAGACACCTTCTTCAGCCGTCACTACCTCTCTCCCGACGACGCCGGAGCCTACGCCGCCGTGGCCGTGGCCGGGCGGAGCGTCTTCTGGCTCTCCGCCGCCGTGGCCGCGGCCGTGCTGCCCCTGGCGGCGCGGCTGCGGGGCCGGCACGGGCCATCTGGCGGGCTGCTGCTGCCCGCGCTCGGCGTTACCACGGCCGTATCCGGCGGTGCGCTGCTGGTCTTCGCCCTGGCGCCTGGCCTGGTGATGCGCACGCTCTTCGGCGCGAGCTACGAGCACGCGTCTGGCCTGCTGGCGGCCTACGGCGCGGCCGCGCTGCTGCTCTCCCTGGCCAACGTGACGGTGAACTCGCTGCTGGGCGAGGGACGGGGCCTGGCCGCGCTGCCGGTGGTCGCGGGGGCGGCGCTCTTGCTGGCCCTGATCACGCTGTTCCACGCCACGCCAGCGCAGCTTATTGGCGACCTGCTGGCGGCCGCCTTGGCCGTGTGCGCTGGCCTGCTCGTGGTAGTGCGCGCGGCAAGGGGAGAGCGTAGCGCTCTCCTTGCCGGCCGTGCCCGCCCCCATGGGGAGCCGTAGCCGGCGCCAGGCGAGGTGGCCGGCGCGGCTCCGGCCGAAGGGGGTGAGGTCTGCTACTGCATCCCCGTGTCTCCGCGCCCCCAGCTGGTTCAGGCTCACGCCTTCGACGGCCGCCCGCCCGGCGAGCGGCCGATGCGGGGATCTGGGCGCACGTACGGCGAACCGGCCGCTGTACTCCTTGCCCTGCGCTAGCACCGGCTCAGGGATCGTGATGCCGTGCTCAATGGCGACGTTGAGCCAGCCTTCCACGGCGTCGCGAAGCAGCCGCAGGGCCTCCCCCGGCGTTTCTCCGTTAGCCCTGGTCACGCTCGTCCCTGCTCTGCTCGCCATCGCCCTCGCCTCTCTCAGGTAACCCTCGCCCTGGTCCTCTCATGTCCGGACAGATCTTGACCACCGGACGTATAGTGAGGCGCGGAGCAGTGAGCCCGGCTTAGCCAGGCCGGCCTGGCTAGCCGGATGGAGACGATTGAGCGTTCTCTATTCGTTGCTCTGTGCGCTTCAAGCGCTTTAAGAGGAGGCAGTGACATGGTGACAGGCCCTGGTTCTCGTGTGTCCCGCCGCCGGTTTGTCGGAGTAGCCGCGGCCGCGGTGAGCGGCGTTGCCTGTGTGCGTGAGAGTTCGCCCGCCCCCCGGCAGACCCGGCCGGCAGTGGCCCTGACCTATATCTACGATCACACCGACCTTCCGGAAACCATCGGCGCCTGGTACCAGTGGATGGCCCAGCGCTTCGCCGACGAGTTTCCCGCCTCCAGAGTGGAGGTTCAGCGCGTGAGCCGGCTGCCGGAGCTGGTGACCGTCAGCGTCGCCGGCGGCAAGCCAGCGGCCGACGCCACGTACTTGCGCCTCTTCGAGGCCCGCGAGCTCTGGGATGCCGGCGCCTTGACCGAGCTCACGTCGTACATTCGCACCTACAAAGAACTCGCCCCGGCCAACTATTTCCCCTCAGCCAACGACTACCGCACGTCGAAAGGCAAGCTGTTCGCGCTGCCAAACTACGTCAATACGGAGATGATCTGGGTCAACAGCCGGATGCTCCAGGAAGCGGGTCTCCACCCCCGCGCCGCCGATCTGAAGACCTGGGATGACCTGGCGCGCTACAACCAGATCCTGAGCAAGCGGAACGCCGAAGGCCGGTACGTCCAGCTCGGCCATCCGATGAGTTCCGTTGCCTGGCAAGGGCTGAGCGCTTACATCTACGCCAACGGCGGCGAGGTTCAAGACGCCGAGGTCACCAAGGCGCTCTTCAACAGCCCGCACACCGAGCAGGTGATCACGTTCTGGCGCGAGATGTACCAGCGGTACGGCAACCAGGCGCAGTGGGCCGATGCGCTCCGGCAGCCCGGGCAAGACAATTTTCAGGGTGAGCGGTTTGCCATCCGCGATCGCAGCTTCGGCTTCGCCCGCGCCTCACGGGCTACCCCAGGGTTCTTCCCGTCCGGCGCGGACAGCTGGGTCGTCCCCGTTCCGCTGGGCCCGCGGAACAAGGGTCCAGCTACCACCATGTGGGTGAACCAGATGGGCGTGCTCAAGGGCGTACCCAACCCAGACATGGCGTTCGAGGTGCTCCGCTGCGCGGTCGATATGAAGGGCCAAACGGTGATGCATCAGCGTGCCCAGTGGGAGCCGTCCATGCCGGCCTATTACCAGACCCAGGCATTCAAGGACGAGCTAAAAAAGGACCCCCTGCTTCAGGTCGGGCTTGAGTCCTTCAAAGTGGGGAAGACGTTCCCGTTCTACCGGCGGTTCAGCGTGATCAGCGGTGAGCCCTTCGCCCCCCTGCTGGCCGCGATCCGCGGCGAGCGCGACATCCGGATCGCGCTCGCAGAAGCCGAACGACTGACCAATCAGGCCCTGCAGGGCTGACCCACAGCTCGCGCCGCCCTTGTCATGCTGAACGCACTGCGCCGGCCCGCTCACGGGTGATCCCCATCCGCGGGCGATAGTCCTCTCATACGTCTGGAAGTCCGATCGGCCGGGTCCTGGCGCGTCCACTCCTACTGCTCCTCACGTGGCGTTCGTGCGCCCTCACTTGACCCGGCTATGCACCGGCGGCGAAGTCCCTCGTACACGCGCCGGCATTCGCGTCTACGCGAGACTTTCCTGCAAGGGCACAGCCGCCAAGGAGCTGCCAGCAAGAACCCGGCCACGCCCCGGCCGTCTGCCATGCCAAATGGTCCCGCTTCGGGCACGCCTTCGCCCCTGCCGTGCAGCGTGAGCCCACAACCCTACGCGCAAGTTCGGAATGTAGCGGCGCCCGCTCAGCAGGCCGGCCACGCCGCCATGCAGCTTGAGCTCACAACCCTCCTTGGAAGGCCGCCCTGGCGGTCGAGCCCACCTGATCGGCCGGGGATGCAGCCACGTTTTCGGAACGAGGCAACGTACAGTTCCCTCTCCCTTTGGGAGAGGGCGAGGGTGAGGGCTCCGCCA
>DAOTTI010000079.1:0-4525 GCA_034437795.1 Chloroflexota bacterium
TGTTCAACACCCGGACCGGCGTCCCGCACCTGCAGCTCGCCCGCCTCGTCGCCTGATGCCCAAACCCGCACACCGGGTTACTTAGCTCTGGGCCAGGAGGGCGTTCACCTCACGCTCGATGCCGGCGGCGGCCTCCCGCGCGGAGATCTTCTGGTCCAGCAGGTCGTTGCGATAGCGACTGACGATGGCGTTCATCTCATCCCAAGGCTTGACCAGTGGCTGCCCCCTGGCTTCCCTGGCGGCGTCCAGCCAGCGCTGCTTGGTGATGTTGAGCGTCTTGCGCTGCAGGAAGACCGTCTCGGCGATGGGCTTGTAGCCCGGGATGGAGCGCCCGCCGGCCTCCTCGACGTAGCGCTGCCCTTCGGTGCCGGCGAAGGCCATGAACTCCCAGGCGGCGTCCTTCACCTTGCTGGCCGACCACATCGAGTAGCAGTCGGTGTACCAGCGATGGAAGCGGGGCGCAGGGCCTTTGGGTCGGAGCACGATGTCGGCATGGTCCTTGAAGTCGAGCGTGCCCCACTGCGCGAGGATGAAGGGCCCGGCGTTCCCCAGCAGGGCCTGTCGGCCGCTAGTCCACATGTTCACGCCCGGGGGCCGGTCGCCGCCGGTGCGCCGGGGCTGGACGCGGTGGACATGGGTGAGATCGTGCCAGAACTGGAGCGCCTGCCAGCCGGCCGGCGTCTGGTTGATGATGCACCGCTTGCGCTCCTTATCCAGGAAGTCGGTGCCGAAGTCCCACCATAGGGGCCACGTCTCGGAGTAGTCGACGCCCCAGATCTCGAGATTGCCCTGGGCGTCGAGCTTGGCCACCCGCTTGGTCATGTCGATGAACTCGGCGTGGGTCCAGGTCTTGTCGAAGTCCGGCCGGAGCTGCACCCCCGCCCGTTCGAAGACGATGCGATTGATGCCCAGCACCCCCACGCCCCAGCCCTGGGTGATGCCGTAGAGCTTGCCGTTGACGGTCTGCTCTTCGATCGCCTGGGGATAGTACTGGTCGGTGCGGAGCTTGGAGCGGGCGTAGTAGGCGGTCAGGTCCTCCAGCCCGCCGGCGGAGGCGAAGGGGATGATGCGGCGGGTGGTGGTCCAGATCACGTCCGGCGCGGAGCCGCCGGCAAAGGCGGTGATCATCTTGGCGCCATAGTCGGCCTCGGGCGTGCCCGCGGTATCGAAGTTGCTGGCCTCGATCTTGTGGTGGGGATTGCGCTTGGCGTACTCGGTGGCGGCGGCCTGGATCTTCTCCCAGTCGGCCTGGCCGACGTTGCACCAGTAGACGATGGTGGCGGGGGCCTTGCCGGCCGCAGCCGGGGCGCCGGTGACGCCGGACGCGCCCTGTCCCGGCAGGCAGGCGGCGGTGGCGGCGCCGCCGGCCAGGGCCGCGCCCCAGCCCAGCAGGCCGCGCCGCGTGTGGCCACGACGATGACCCTGAGCGCTCGCCGCCATCGCGCCGCTCCCCAACGCGCGCGGGCGCGCGTTCGAGGACGCCCTCCAGGGCGGGCGGCCGCCCGCGCCTACCGTCGTGCCGCCGTCATTGGAATGACGCTGGCTATGCCAATCTGCTGCTGGTGCCTGCACCTCTCTCCTCCGGCCTCTGATGTCGGGGCGATGGTAACATGTTACCCGCGTCATGGCTACCGTCACCGATCTCCGCGACCTGCCGCTCCCACCAGAGGGCGACCTCCGCGCCTCGCACACCGATCTGGCCGGCAAGACCTATCGCGTGCTGCGGGACCTGATCGTCACTCGCGCCCTCGGTCCGGGCGAGAAGATCACCGCCGAAGGGCTGGCCCAGCGCTTCGGGGTCAGCCGCACCACGGTCAAGACGGCGCTCGACCAGCTGGCGCTGGAGGGGCTGGTCATCGTGCGCCCGCAGGTCGGCACCTTCGTGCGCGGCCTCTCGGCGCGCGACGTGCATGAGATCTGGGAGACGCGGGCCCTGATCGAGACCTACGCCGCGCGCAGGGGCGCGCCACGGGCGACCGAGGCCCAGCGGCGGGAGCTCCACGCCATCGTCGAGGCGATGCGCCCGCTGGTGCAGCAGGACGAGTACCGCGAGGAGCACTACCCGCGGGTGGTGGAGCTGGACCGGCGTTTCCACGAGCTGGTGGTGGAGACGGCCGGCAACGACTTCCTGCTGGGCCTGCATCGACAGGCGGCGCTGCACATCCATACGGTGAGCTACGCCAGCCTGCGGGCCAAGCGGGGCCTGCGCCGTGCCAGCGCCGCCCTGGCGGAGCACGCCGCCGTGGCGGAGGCCTATGAGCAGCGGGACGGCGAGCGCGCCGCCGCCGTGCTGGCCCGCCACATCGAGCGCAGCCGGCAGGTCGCGCTCCAGGCGCTGGACCGGGCCGAGGACGTCCTGTAGCCTGGCGTGTTCACGGCCAGCGACGAGCCCCCTCTCCCTTTGAGAGAGCGGGGGTCCGCGCTTTGGGAGAGCGACAGTCCGCGCCTTGGGAGAGCGGGGGCCCGCTGCGCGGGCGGCGGTGACGGCGCCGCTCGTGAATACCGCAGGCTAGAGGGAGCCGCTACCCGACCAGGCCGGCGCGCCCTGGATTGGGCCGGCGCCGGCCGTCATGCGGCGGCCGGCTGGGGGAGCCGTGACCTGACGGCCTCCAGCACCTCCGAAAGCTCAGGGAAGCGCTTCGTCTCCAGCTTCGAGAACACCTTCTCGCCGTTGACGAAGACTTCGAACCGGCCGTCGTAGCCCGGAGCCAGCTCCACGCTGGCGAGCTGCGGGCTGAGCCGGCCCAGCAACTCCTGCGCCGTCCACGCGGCGCGCGGGAGGTGCCCTCAAGGAATGCAGTACTCGATGCGGACCTTGGTCGTCCCTTCGGCCAGGCCCGTCTTCCGCTCTGCTGCCATGGTCGACCTCCTTACGTCGTATCGCGTCGTGCTATTGGGTCGTGGTGTGCGGCAGCGGGCCGCCTGAATGCGCGCTGCCGCGCACTCTACTGCTCACTCTATCGCGCCATGCAACCTGCCACGCCGGGGCGCGCTTCATGGGGCCAGGCGAGGCCAGGGCCTGCCCCGCGCATCGGCTCAGGCCCTGGCCGGCCGGTCAGGGCGTGCCTGGCACGCCGGCTGTGGCGCGTTCGTGGCAGTGAAGTTCGCCGGCGGCCAGGGCGGCCTCGATGGCGCGCACCAGAGCACGGGCAGACTCCGCGCTGAGCTCCACCGCCACGCGGGCCCCTGGCCCCGCGGCCTCGTTGAGGAAGTCGATGATCAAGGCGTGGTCCAGGGGCGCGCTGACGGGGTGGTCGTAGTACACGCTAGCCGTGGTCAGCGGGATCCACTCGCTGACCCCCTTGCCGTGCGCCGTGATGCCGGTCTTCTCGGTGATCCAGCTACACATCGTTCGCTCTCCGGACGCGCTGGGCGTTCCTGACCGCTTACCGCGCGACGGCTGCCGGCGCCGCCGCGGCCGGCTCGGCCGCCTTCAGATAGCGTTCGAAGAAGGCGAACACTCGCTTCCAGCCATCCACGGCCTGGACCGGCCGGTAGCCGGGCCGGTCGACGGCGAAGAAGCCGTGGCCGGCGCCGTCGTAGCGGTAGAACTCGTAGACCTTGCCATGGCGCTTGAGCTCGGCCTCAATGCGGTTCACCTGCTCCACGTCGGGGTTGCTGTCCTCATTGCCGAAGATGCCCAGCAGCGGGCAGGCCATGTCCTTGGTGAGGTCGATCGGCGCGCGGGGCTGGCGCTCGTTCAGCTCTTCGGGCCGGGCCACGACGCGCCCGCCCCAGCAGTCCACGGCGGCGTCCAGCTCGGGCAGGGTGCAGGCGGCCAGGTAGGCCTGACGCCCGCCGGAGCAGAAGCCGATGATGCCCACCTTGCCGCTGGCGTAAGGCTGCTGCCGGAGATAGCGCATCGCCCCCGCCGCGTCGCCCATCACCTGGGCGTCGGAGACCCCGCCGGCCGCCCGCGCCGCCGCGGCCAGATCGTCCCAGCGCCCGGGCCCAAAGCGAGAGAAGAGGTGGGGACACAGGGCAGCGTAGCCGTGGTAGGCGAGCTTGCGAGTGACCTCTTTGCTCCACTCATCCCAGCCGGGCATGTGGTGGAGCACCACCACCCCCGGCAGGTTGATGCTGCCGATGGGCCGCGCGAAGTACGCCTCGATGGCGTCGCCACCGTGGCCGGCGATGGTGATCGTCTCGGCGATCATGCCTTCGTACATGAAGCCGCTCATAGCGCTGCACTCCCCCTTTCCACATGGTGCACGAGCGGAGCCCTGACCCGCTCCCACAGCGGACCCTGACCCGCTCCCACACAGGGACAGAGCGCTTCACGCGTCGCGCGGGGGCAGGCGATCCGCGTCGTGCCTCGCAGGGACATCCGGCGGCGCTCCCCGCGCGGGGCAGCGCCGTCGCGGTAAGGGTAGCACCGCCGAGCGGTCGGCGGCGGGTGCGTCTTGGGATGTCCGCACGCGTCACGGCACGGATGGCCAGCGTGGTCTCACCGCCGTCGGGGAGGTCTGCGGCGACCACCGCCTCAGAAGGAAGCAAGCGGGCCTGGCGGCCGGTGCGGCCTGAT
>DAOTTI010000080.1:0-7868 GCA_034437795.1 Chloroflexota bacterium
CTGGCCTGGAGCGGCAAACGCGCCCGCCAGCAGCAGTATAGAACAAATGTTCTCTCGCGGCAAGGGCGGGCGCTGCGGCGCACGGCCGGCCGATCGGCGCGGCCGGCCCGGCCGGACCACACCAGCCGGGACGACCGGAGGCTTCAAGACTTTTCTTTGTCCGGCTGCAGCAATCCCGTAAAACGGTGGTAACCCAGCCGACGGACCGCCGTCGCCGTGCTTCGCGGGGCGGCGGGCCGCGTCGGCGTTCGGTGGCGGCACGCGCGTCGCGCGGGACGGACGGCCAGCGGCGGGGCCAGGCTCGGTCGGCAGTGGAGCACCGATCTTGCGACCACCCGGTGACGTTCCCGCGGCGGTCCGGTGACGGAACCGAGACGGTTCGCACCGCCAGAGTGGACCTTCTGTAACCCGATTGAGACGCTAGATAGGCACGTGACCTGGCACAATGCACTGACCGGGCGAGGAGGCTTGCTGCCGCCGCCCGCTGACGCCCGCCAGGGCAGGCTTGCTGGGCAGATCAGCTCCGCGTCGGGCCGAGAGATAGCGCAGCAAACTGTCGTGCTCCTGCATGAGGGCCGCGCCACGAGCGCGCTGCTCGAACCGCTCGTCCGCGACGCGGGCTACCGCGTGCTGGTCAGCGAGACCGGGCTGGGCGCCTGGGCGGAGGGAGTGGGATTCGAACCCACGAGGCCTTGCGGCCTACGCGCTTTCCAAGCGCGCGCACTCGACCAACTATGCGATCCCTCCCTATGCGGTTCACGGTTCAAAGTTCAAGGTTCAAAGGTGGGGCATCCGGCTCCTGCGCCCTGACTTTGAACGTTGAACCCTGAACGTTGAACTCCGAGCGGAGCGCTTGGGCGGAGGGGGTGGGATTCGAACCCACGAGGCCTGTGAGGCCATACTCGTTTTCGAGACGAGCTCCTTCAACCGCTCGGACACCCCTCCGGGCCGTATAAAGCTTACCTCATCACGCCGGCCGGCGTGCCGGCCGGCGCGGGTCAGATATCCTCAGTGGAAACGGCCTGCAGAGCCCGTTTCTCCTGCTTGCGCTGGCGCAGCTCCTCGAAGAAGGCCTCGAGCTGGGCGCGCGCCTCCTCGGCTAGTACCCCGGATGTCACCTCCACGCGATGGTTCAGGTGGGGCGACTGCAGGATGTTGAACACCGACCCCGCCGCGCCAGCGCGGGGATCGGGGACGGCATAGACTAGCCGCCCGATCCGCGCCTGCACCATCGCCCCGGCGCACATCGGGCACGGCTCCATCGTGCAGTAGATCGTCACGTCGGGCAGGCGCCAGCGCCCCAGCCGGCTGGCGACCTCGCGAATGAGCAGGAGCTCGGCGTGGGCCGTAGGGTCGCCCCATTCCTCCTTGCGATTGTGCTGGCGCGCCACGACCGCCCCCGCCACGACCGCCACCGCCCCCACCGGGACGTCGCCGGCGCTGGCAGCGGCCTCCGCCTCCTCCAGCGCCAGGCGCATCAGGGCGACGTCGCCGCTGCCTTCTGTGTCACCAAGCATGCGCCCTCATACTGATTCTGAAGAACGGGGCGCCATTCTTCAAGCCTCAGGCGCGCATTGGCCCTAAAACCCTTGTGCGGCCGCCCGCAGCTGGCGTACACTCCGGCCGCGGTCCATTCCCGCCACTCCAGCCACCGCAGTTACTCCAGTCACCCCAGTCACCCAGCTATCGTAGCCACCGCAGCCACGGCGACCCACCCTGCCTGCCACCCTGCCCGTGTCGCCGCGTCTGCCGCCCACCGCCATGGTCCAGGTCAGGCAGGGTCCGTTCTCGGTCCCCGTGCTCGGCAGCGGCCGTGCCCGCGCCAGCCGCGCGGGGGCGCGCCAGGCCCCGCCGGCGCCCGGCTGCTACCTCTTTCGCGACGCCGGCGACGCCGTCATCTACGTCGGCAAGTCCGTGTCACTGCGCGCCAGGCTGGCGTCGTACTTCTCCGGCCGGCGCGAGCGGAAGGTGCTGGCCATGGTGCGGCGCGCCCGCACCATCGAATGGCACGTCGCCGGGTCCGAGATCGAGGCCCTGATCCTGGAATCGCAGCTCATCAAGCACTACCAGCCCCCGTACAACGTGCTGGGGCGCGACTATCCGCACTACACGTTCCTGCGTCTGGCCGACGGAGGGGGCTACCCCTATCTGGAGGTGAGCGCCTCGCTGGACGCGGACGGGCACAGCTACTTCGGCCCTTTCTGGGGCCGCCGCTCCGCGGAGCAGACGCTGGACTTCGTGAACCGGCTGTTCGCCCTGCGCCACTGCACCGGCGACCTCCCGCCGCCTGAGACGGGGCAGGCCTGCTTCTACGCCCAGATCCGGCGCTGCAGCGCCCCCTGCCTGGGAAGAGTGACGGCCGAAGGTTACGCCGCGGCCGTGCGCTCGGCCGCGGAGCTGCTCAAGGGCGACATCGGCCGGCTGATCACCCGGCTGGAGCGTGAGCGCGACGCCGCGGCGGAAGGCCTGCGCTTCGAGAAGGCGGCCGAGCTGCACCAGATTATCCTGACGCTGCGCTCGCTGCAGAGCAAGCAGCGCCACCTGCGCTCTGCGTCCAGCATCACCAACTTCCTGGTCGTCGTTCACCGGCCGGACGAGCAGCAGGCGCAGGTCCTCGCCTTCTCCGCCGCCCGCCTGCGGGGCCGGCTGACGATCCCCCAGGCCATGGGCGGCGAGGACCTGCGCGCCCTGGAGCGCTTCATCCTGGAGCACTATCCAGCGCGGCGCCAGTTGGCCATCGACCTGGATGAGCTGGACCAGATGCACGTCGTGGCGGAGTGGCTGTCCCGCCAGGGGCGCCGCGCGGCCTACGTCCCCCTGCCGGACGGCCCCCTGACGGCGGCCGACGCGCGGCGCGCCGCGCAGGCGATTGCCGGCGCCCTATCCGAACGCCCGCCGGCGTAGCGGGGTGGCCCTGGACGCCTTTGTTACGCTTGAAGCGATCCCACTACCGCCGCCACCGCGGCACTGGACTTGCCACGGTGGGGAGAAGGAAGGTAAAGACCCGGAATGGCAACCCACCCGATCGAGGTGACTGATCAGGACTTTGAGACCAAGGTGCTCCAGTCGGAGCAGCCCGTGCTAGTCGACTTCTGGGCGCCATGGTGCGCCCCCTGCCGCGCCATCGCCCCCATCATCGACGAGCTGGCCCAGGAGTACGAGGGCAAGGTCACCTTCGCCAAGCTGAACACCGACGACAACCAGCGCACGGCGATGCGGTTCGGGGTGATGGCCATCCCGACGCTGATCCTCTTCCGTGGCGGGAACGAGGTGGCGCGGGTGGTGGGCGTGCAGCCCAAGGCCTCGCTCAAGCGCACCATCGACGGCGTGGTCGGCGCCACCGCCTGAAGCCACGGAGTGAGGCGACCGTCCGCACCTGTCGCCTCTGGTCGGGATTAGTCACCAGCGGAGCCTTCACCCCAGCCCTCTCCCCTTGGGAGAGGGAACCCCTTACCCGCTGTGAACAATCCAGGCCGACCACCGCCCGAAGCCCGGCTGCGCCTCGTTCGCCGGCACCATCCAGGAGCATCTGCCAGGCCCACGTGGCGCAGCTGGCGCAGGATGCGCCACGTGACCGGCCAGCCCGGATCCTTCACCGGCAGCGACCAGTCCCCTCTCCCTCTGGGAGAGGGCCAGGGCGAGGGCTCCACCTAAAGTCCCCTCGCCCTTTGGGAGAAAGCCAGGGTGAGGGCTCTATTCGCTACGCGCTACTGGGCTCCGGCCGTGAATAATCTAGGCGAGAGCGCTCTGGGACCGGCGCTCCTGGCGCAGGCGACGGAAGGCTACCGTACCGTCAGAAGTCTGACGCGGCGTCGGCGGCGCTCGATTCGTCGGCCCCTTCCTCGTCCGGCAGCTCGCCGCTCTCAAGCTGGTCGACCATCTCGTCATAATCGTCCGGCAGGTCATCCCCTAGCTGCTGGCCCAGCTTGCGGGCCCAGCGGGCGACGCTCCGCGGATCGTTCTCATCCACGTCGGCGAACAGGCTGGGGTCGGCCAGCTCCTCCAGGCGCGACTCTTCGCTCTTCATCACCGTGACGCGGGAGATCAGCTTCTGCATCGCCTCGGGGGGCGCGCCACAGTGCGGGCAGGACGGGGTCACGACGGAGGCGAATGAGAGGAACAGGTGGCTGGACCGGCGCCGGCAGGAGCCACATCGATATTCGTAGACAGGCATAGCACTAACGCCATTACTGTATCCGAACTGCATGGGATCGGACACGCCACCCACCCTGGTCTACCTGGGTCTGGGTGCCAACCTCGGTGACCGGCAGGCTGCCATCGAGCGAGCGCTGGCCCTCCTGGCGCGCGTCTGCGGGCCCCTGGAGCGTTCGACCATCTACGAGACGCCGCCGTGGGGCGATCCCGACCAGCCGCCGTACCTGAACCTGGTGGTACGCGGCGGCACCCGTCTGCGGCCCGATGAGCTGCTCCAAGCCGCCAAGGAGATCGAACGGGCCCTGGGCCGCCGCGCCACGCGCCGCTGGGGCCCGCGCGTGATCGACATCGATCTCCTCGCCTACGGCGACCTGGTGGTGCAGACCCCCACGCTCCAGGTGCCGCACCCGCGCCTGCACGAGCGCGGCTTCGTCCTGGTGCCCCTGGTGGAGCTGGCGCCCGCATGGCGCCATCCCGTGCTGCACCGCACGGCGGCAGAGTTGCTGGCCAGCCTGCCCCCGCAAGAGACCGCCGGCGTCACCCCCTGGTCCGGCAGCCATGGCCGCACCCGTAAGCCCTCTCCTCCCCCTGTGGAGGAGCGCTAGGGTGAGCGCTTCTCTACTCTCTCCCTCTGAGCGAGGGCCAGGGTAAGGGCTGCGCCTACCGTCCCCTCTCCCTATGGGAGAGGGTTAGGGCTCCAGTGCGCCCTGCGCCCACTCAAAAGAGTCCCCGTCTCCCTATGCGAGAGGGTTAGGGTGAGGGCCCCTTCGTCGCTACCCGCTACTCGCTACTCCCCCTACTCGCACAGGGCCAGGGTGAGGGCTTCTCACTCGCCTGCCGTTCCCGCCCAAGGCAGAGGAGCGAGCGCCGAGTAGCGAGTAGCGCGTCGTGCCAGATGCGATAGAGCTGGATCTCCCCCACCGTGGCCACGCGCGCCAGCTCGGCAGGGGCCGTCTCTCCTTGCCGGAGAGCCGCCAGGTAGCGAGGCGCCGCCGGCTCGACGGCGACGTAGTCCGCCCCAAACTGGCCGGCGGCCGCCAGGAGCGCGTCCAGGCCGTCGCTGGGGAGCACAGCCGCGGCGCGGCCGGTGGCGTACCAGAACCCGGGCGGATCGGCGACCAGCACCCGCGCCCCGCCGGGCGCGTGCACGTCCAGCCAGGCCCCCACGGCGCGGTAGGCGGCGAGCCGCGCGTCCCAGCGGGCGGTCAGGTGCCCCAGGAAGTACAGGCTGGAGAGCGCGCCGAAGGCCACCAGCGCCCCGACAAAGGCCCGCTGCGCCTCCGCCTCGTGCCAGCGCCGGCGCCGGGCGGCCGCGCCCACCAGCGCCTCGACCCCGCTCACCGCCCACAGCAGCAACCACGGCAGGACGGCAGCCAGGGAGTGGAAGAAGCCACCCCGCACGCCCTGGAACGGAAACACCAGCGACATCACCGTATACAGCAGGACCAGGTAGCCGGCCACCGGCCACAGCGCGGGCCGGTGGCGCATGCGCCAGAGCCCGACCGCGGCCGGCACGGTCAGGTAGTAGAGCAGCGGCTGCCCGAGCACCCCCAGATTGCCGGCCAGCGCGTGCAGGCGCGCCTCAAGCGCCGCGCCCGGCCCCGCGTCCAGCCAGCGCGCCGCGCCGGGCTGCTCGAGAAAGGCAAACAGGTCGTCGTACTCGCGTAGCCACAGGGCGGCGCTCCCCCCGGGAGGGGTGAGAGAGCCCCACGTGACCCAATTTCGCGCCAGCCAGGGCGCTGCCCCGATGGCGAAGCCGGCAGCCAGGATGGCAACCCATCGCGCCCGCCGCCCGATCCCCGCCGCGCTTGCGCCCTCGGAACGTACTCCGGCCGCGATCAGGGGAGCAACCAGCAAGAGCCCCGCATCGGGACGGACCCCCTGCGCCAGCCCGGCCATGAGCCCGGCGCCGGCCACGTGCCAGCGCCAGCGTGCGTCTGAGGCCATCACGGCCGCCTCGGCTGAGAGCCACAGCGCGCCCCCGCCCAGCAGGGCAAACGGCGTGAACGTATCCGTCGTCACCCAGTACGGGAAGTAGACCCCGCTGAGCAGGGTCAGGGCCGTGACGGTGTGCGCCCGCCGCGCAGCCGCGCCATCCGGTACGAGGCGCCGGCTCATGGCGTATGCGCCGGCAACGACCAGAGACGACGCGATCACCGGCATGGCCTGCGCCAGGCGCCAGCCCCAGATGAGGGGCAGCCCCAGCCAGCTCGCCGCCAGCGCAGGCAGGGCGGCCAGCACCGCCGTGCCGGGGGGCCAGTAGGCCCCGCCCGGACGAGGCACGCTCACCGGCGGCGTCAGGTAGTTCCAGATCACGTCCTCCACCAGCCCCCGCCCCACCGCCAGATTGGACGCCAGGTGGAAATAGTAGTAGGCGTCCATATAGCCCGGATGCGTGACCCACACGGCGGACAGGGCGCGGACCGCCAGCGCCACCACCAGCCAGCCGAGCGCGCCCTTCCACAGTGCCCGCCGGCGCAGCGTGATCCGTCGCCGATCGTCATCCTGCATCAGCCGGACTATTCACCAGCAATCAATGAAAGAGAGTAGCGAGTGCCGAGTAGCGAGTAGCGCGGATTGGCTAGAGCCCCCTCTCTTTGGGAGAGCGGGACCTGCTCCGCGGGCCGCGGTAAGGACTCGTTTAGTTCCCTCTCCCCCTGGGAGAGGGTCAGGGTGAGGGCTCCGAACCGTCCCCTCTCCCACGGGGAGAAGGTTAGGGTGAGGGCTCTACCCGCCCAACAGGTCCGGCTCACGCCGTGGCCCTCGTTCCCGTCTCTGTGTTGGAGGGGGGCGACGGAGGCCAGCCGCACGGCTGTTGCCGTCGTTCCCTTCTCCGCGTCGGAGAGGGGGCGGTGCCGCCAAAGCTGCCCGACCGTGGCCCTCGTTCCCCCTCTCCGTGTCGGAGAGGGGGCCAGGGGGTGAGGTCCCCCCTCTCCCGCGTGCGGGAGACGGGCCGGGGGTGACGACTCTGCCCGCGTCTCCTCGTCCCCGCGCCCCCGCGTCGGCGGGGGGCGGTGGGGCGGGGGCGCCGGTAGACCCGCACGTCTGCGGCCCGCCACTCCAGCTCCCATTGCTCGACCTCGCGCAGCAGCGCGGCCACCGATGGAACCTCGGCGGCCCAGCGGTCCCAGAACGCGTCGACGACGGCAAAGCGCGCCGACTGCGGGCGCGGATCGAACCGGAACCGCGCCGCCGGCAGGTCGCCGGGGTAAAAGGCGACGGCCACACCCCCGCGCGCCATGGCCTGGAAGAAGTCGGCCACCTGCGCCGTGTACAGCCAGGACACGTGGGGCGAGACGATGACTACGTCCGCCGGGCCGGTCCGTGCGTTGACGTGGGCGGCCGCTCCCCGCGCCGCCCCCTGGTCGCGCGTCAGCGCCCAGTCGAACTTGGTCTGAAAGCCTCCGGCCAGCGCCCCTGCGCTGCGCCCCATCTCCAGCCCCAGCGGCAGCACCACCACCAGCGCGGCCACGGCCGCGGCGCCAAACCGCGTCCCCCACCGCCCCGGCCGGCCCGGCTCCGCGCCGAAGGTCCGGTAGACAGCGGTGATGCCGGCGTCCAGCAGCGCCCCCGCCCCCCACGAGGCCGGCAGCAGCAGGGGCACGCCGGTGCGAAAGAACGGCTCAAGCTCGCGCAGGGCGAAGATCGGCACCGCCAGCAGGCCGGCCAGGAGCAGCACGCGGCGCCGGACGTGCCGCGGCCGGATCACGAAG
>DAOTTI010000081.1:0-4009 GCA_034437795.1 Chloroflexota bacterium
TCCCGGCGCGGCCCCGGCCGAAGGGGGTGATGTCTCTCCCCACCGCGGTCGGCCCTCACCAATCCGAAAGCGCTGCGCACACCCCACCGGCGATGCCGGCCGGCACGCCGGCCATCCATCCGGTATCATAGAACGAACGTTCCAATGCGTGATGAAACGGATCTCCTGGATGCGCTCGACGAGCGCGCCGCAGCCGGCGCCGAGGATGGACCGCCAGCCGCGCCTGGCTCGCTCGGCGAGCCGGCGGAGGGGGCGCTGGAGGAGCACCTCGAGCGCTTCGCCCTGCCCTTTACGCCCAGGGTCACGCTCCAGGCGCGAGCCTATCAGCGCGACGCGCTGCAGCGGTGGCTGGCCGCCGGCGGGCGTGGCGTCGTCGTGCTCCCGACCGGCGCAGGCAAGACGATCATCGCCCTGCTGGCCCTGGAGCAGGTGCCGCTCCGCACCCTGATCGTTGTGCCCACGACCGAGCTCCTGGGCCAGTGGCGGCGCGGCCTGATCGAGCACGCTGGAGTCCCCGCCGGCGAGGTGGGCGTGGTCGGTGGGGGCCGGCGCGAGGTGAGGGCCATCACCGTGATCACCTACGACTCGGCCGCCATGCCGCGGCGCGACCTCTCCTCCTTCGGGCTGCTCATCGTGGACGAAGTCCACCATCTCCCGGCGCCTACCTATCGCACCATTGCGGCCAGGGCGGCGGCCCCGTGGCGTCTGGGCTTGAGCGCCACGCCCGAGCGGCCGGATGGGGCGCACCTGGACCTGGCGCGGCTGGTCGGGCCGGAGGTCTACCGGCGCCTGCCGGCCGAGCTGGCCCGCGCAGGGCACATTGCCGACTACCGCGAGCAGCGGATCTTCGTCGATCTCACGCCGGAGGAGCGCGCCCGCTACGACGCCCTGATGGCCGAATACCGCTGGTATCTGGCCACGCACCGCGGCGAGCTGCTGCGAGGGAACCCATTCGACGTGCTCATCCGGCGCAGCGCGCACGATCCGGCGGCGCGCCAGGCCCTGCAGGCGCATCACCAGGCGCGCATGATTGCTTTGAATGCGGAGGCCAAGCTGCAGCGTGTGGCCGAGCTGCTGGACAGACACCGGCGCGAGCACGTCCTGATCTTTGCCGAATACAACGCGATGGTAGGAGAGCTGAGCCGGCGTCTGGCGCTGCCCGCGATCACCTACCGCACCCATCCCCTCGAGCGCCGCCTGATCCTGGAGCGCTTCCGCGCCGGCCGCTACACCAAGCTGGTCAGCGGGCGCGTGCTCAACGAAGGGGTGGACGTGCCCGGGGCCAACGTGGCCATCGTCGTCAGCGGCAGCGCGACCAGCCGCGAGTACATCCAGCGTCTGGGGCGCGTGCTGCGCCCCAAGCCCGCGCCAGCGGTGCTGTACGAACTCGTCAGCCGCGGGACCACGGAAGGCCGGGCGGCGCGGGCGCGTCGCCCTCGGGAGGCGCCGTGAGCCTCCCCCTTGGCGCCGTGCGCTTTACCGCACGCCGCGCCGGCGAGAGCGACCTGCCCCTACTGTACCCCCGACTGCTGCGCGATTCGGCCATCCTGCCCAAGGCCGGCATTGCCATCCAGTACTTCGAGTCGATGCGCGGGCGGGAGCGGCGCGACGTGGACGCGGAGGCGCTGGCGCGCTTCTTCGGCGATCCCAAGCTGGCCCGCGGCTTGATCGCCTGCCTCGCCCGCAGCTATCGCTTTCTCTCGCCCCAGATCGAAGACGTGGTCACGCCGGCTGCCCTGCGCCGCCTGCGCCGCGCGGGGCTGGACTCGCCGGTCGCCCTGCGCCTGCGCCTGTTCGATGACGTCAATGACCGCGGCGACGGCTTCCTGCGCCCACATGACCGTGGGGAGGCGGTGGCGCGGCTGGAGCGGGAGCTGAGGCTGCGGCGGGGCGAGCTGGACCGCCTGCTCCAGTTGGATGCCCCAGAGCGGGCCGTGCTCCAGCGGATCGGCCCCCAGCCGGCGCCGGAGGACCTGGTGGCCGACTACAACTTCTTCACCCTTGAAGCGCTGCTCCGCCTGGCGGAACGGGTTGAGCTAACCTTGCGCGCGGCAAGCTTGGAGCCGGAACACGTCGCCGAGGTGGCGCAGGGGCTGTGCGCCGCTGGCGGGGTGCAGGCCGCCGTCACTGTCTCGGGCCGGGAGCTGCTGGTGGCGGTGTTTGGGCGGCAGGATACCCTCGGCGTCTGGGCGCGACACGGCCGGCGGGTGGCGCGAACGGTGCTACAGCTGCTCGAGCGGGCACGTGACGAGACGATGCGGGGCGAGGCTATCGTTGCCGTCCGCGGCCGGCGGGCGCGCCTGCGGCTGACGCCGGACCTGCTGGACATCCTGAGCGGAGTGCCCGCCCCTGCGACCGGCTGGCGCGGCGCGCCTGGCTGGGAGCCATTCCTCCTGCACGAGGCCGCCGCCGCCCTGCGCCGGGGCCTGGCCAAGCAGGCCGCGGGAAGGGCCAGGCGACCGGCGGGGAGCGGCCTGCCCGGGATGCCGGGCACGGCGGTCGTGCGCCGGTGGCCAGAGCCGCTAATCTGGGCGTCCGGCGTGATCATCCCTGATCTGGCCGTGCTGTCGCCGAACCTTCGTGCGCTCGCCTCTCTCATCTGCATCGTGCGGTCGACGGCGCACGCCACGCGCCTGGCGAGCGTGCTCCAGGGCGCCACCGCGGTCCCGACGCTGCTGTTTGCCGGCGCCCCCGACTGCCTGGCGCCCCTGGAGGCGCTCGGCGCATGGGTCGTGGCCGTGGAGCCGGCCAGTGCTCAGGCCCTGGCGCGGGCGCTCGTACCGGCGCTGGCCGCTGCCGCGACAGGGACACCTGCGGCGACGGCAGCCTAAGCAGGTGCCGGCAGATTCCCGCAGCCGCATGCTTGATACTCAGACGGGCGCTCATCTTCCAGATGGCGCCAAAGCAAGGCCCTCGTCCCCCCTCGCCGTGTCGGAGCGGGGGCTAGGGGGTGACGTCCTCTCCCTCCCTGCGGGGCCAAGCCGCACGGCGGTGGCGCTGGTCCCCCCTCGCCATGTCGGAGCGAGGGGCGGCGCCGCTGGCACATCCCGTGCAAGGGATCTCGCAGTGCCGGGCTCCATATCCGGAGATCAACGGGCACTCATCGGGGCCAGATCACCCCTGGTTGGGCAGTGAGGAGCGCCTGCTACAGTGGAGCAGCGTGCCTGGCGCGCGGCGCCGGCAATGGGCGCGATAGGCTGAGACAGATGGGCGCAGAAGTAGTACGCTCTTAGGTAAGGAGGGCGCAGCCGTGCCTGTACAGATGGCCGTCGATAGCGTGCGCATTGATCTGCTCCAAAAGCACCGCTTCGTCGTGCTCAAGGATCTGACCCGCGAGCGGTACTTACCGATCGCCATCGGCAGTGCCGAAGCCGGCGCCATTGCCATCAAGCTGATGAACGCCGAGGTGCTCCGGCCCCTGACGCACGATCTGATCTGCACGGTGATCGCCACGCTGGGCGGCCGGATAACCCGCGTGCTGATCAATGACATCGTGGACGGCGTCTTCTACGCGAGGGTGGTGCTCGATGTCGACGGGCGGCACATCGAGGTCGACTCGCGCCCGTCCGACGCCATCGCCCTCGCCGTGCGCACCAACGTCCCCATCTTCGTCGACGAGTCGGTGATCGAGCGCGCTGGCGTGGAGGCGGAGCCGGCCGAGGGTGACCGCGCGGGTGAGCGCGAGCCGACCGGCGAGGGGCGGATCAGCGAGGAGCAGCTCGCGGCCTTCCGCGACGTGATCAACCAGCTCAACCTGGACGACCTCGGCAAGTAGCCGCGAAGGGGGTAGCGCCGGCCTGCCGTCCAGAGCCGGTGGGCTCCCTGTGCGCCCTACAGGGGCGCCCCCGCTGGCGAGGGCATGCCCTGCCGGCCCTACGGGGTCTCCGGCTAGTGGGTCCTTTGTCATGCCGATTGCCATTCCACTAGTGCACCATCAGGCCAGCGACCTGGCATGGCTTTCCCTGGTGCGCGGGCTGGCATTCCCGAAGAGGTTGCCTGCGACAGCACT
>DAOTTI010000082.1:0-24390 GCA_034437795.1 Chloroflexota bacterium
GGCCAGGGGGTGAGGTCCTCCCTCTCCCGCACGCGGGAGAGGGGGCCAGGGGGTGAGGGCCGTCCCCGCGTCGCCGCGTCCCTCCCATCCCTATTGCGGGGCCGGCTTGCACCCAGCAAGTACTCTTTGAAAGACGAAGAAAGACCGGCCATGACCACCACCCCCTCCATCGAGTCCTACAACCTGGCTGCCCTCTACGATCTCGAAGACGCCCAGGCCGAGGCGCCGCCTCCGCCGCCGGCGGGTGACGGCCTGGGCGAGATGCGCCACGTCTTTTCCGAGATCAAGAAGGTCATCGTCGGCCAGGACCACCTCATCGAGCGCCTGCTCATCGCCCTGCTGGCGCGGGGCCACATCCTGCTGGAGGGCGTGCCGGGCCTGGCCAAGACCCTGGCGATCAAGACCGTCGCCCAGGTGGTGGGCGGGACCTTCCGCCGCATCCAGTTTACCCCCGACCTGGTCCCCGCCGACCTGGTCGGCACCCGCATCTACAACCAGCGTACGGGGGAGTTCACCGTCGAGCTGGGGCCCGTCTTCGCCAACCTGCTCCTGGCCGACGAGATCAACCGCGCGCCGGCCAAGGTGCAGTCCGCTCTGCTGGAGGTGATGCAGGAGCGCCAGGTCACTATCGGCGGCCAGACCTTCCCCGTGCCGGACCCGTTCCTGGTGCTGGCCACGCAGAACCCCATTGAGCACGAAGGGACCTACCAGCTCCCTGAGGCCCAGGTCGACCGGTTCATGCTCAAGACGGTGATCGGCTACCCCAGCCTGCGGGACGAGTTCGAGATCGTGGATCGCGCCACCCTGCCTCCGCCCCAGCTACGCACCCTGCTCACGCCGCAGCGTCTGCTGGCCCTGCAGCGCGAGGTGGACGGCGTCTCCGTCGATCCCCGCATCCGGCAGTACGCCGTGTATCTGGTCACCGCCACCCGCCAGCCGGACCTTTTCGAGCTCGGCCACCTCAAGCGCTACATCAGCTTCGGCGCCAGCCCGCGGGCGTCGATCAACCTCATTCTTGGGGCGCGCGCCCTGGCTGTGCTCCAGGGCCGGCGCCACGTGCTGGCCCAGGACGTCTGGTCGCTGGCGCCGGACGTTCTCCGCCATCGCCTCGTCCTCTCCTACGAGGCCCTGGCGGAGAACGTCACCCCAGAGGACCTGATCGACCAGGTGCTGCGCAAGATCCCGGTGCCGCAGATCGGATTGGCGGGCGAGACCAGGTCGCCCTATCACCAGGAGCGCATCCTGCCGGCCAACACGCGCCAGTTTGAGACGCCAAAGCGCCGCCTGGGCTGGCTGGGCAGGCTCAAGGGCCAGGGTTCGAAGGGCAAGGATCACCGTGCGCCGTCCAGGGAACCGCAAGGCGTCCGCGCAGCTAGCCAGGATGGGCGGTGAACCGAATAGCGGGTCCGGCGCTTCGGGCACGCGGATAGAAAGCATGGCCTGTCTCTGATGCCATTCGTCCCATCGCTGCGGTTCATTCGCCGGTTGCGCCCTGGGCGCCGGCCGGCGCCGGAGGCCGGCCCGGCCAGCCCGCCGGGCGAGGCGGAGCGCCTGCTGCGCCGGCTGGACTTCACCGTCGTGCGCCGGCTCGATGGCCTGCGTCAGGGGGACCACCGAAACGCCGCCTACGGCGCGGGGCTGGATCTCGCTGAGCTGCGGGAATACCAGGCCGGCGACGACGTGCGCGCCCTCGACTGGAACGTCACGGCGCGCATGGGCACCCCCTTCGTGCGCCGCTATCACGAGGACCGCGACATCACCGCCTGGCTGGTGCTCGACCTGACCCGCTCTAGCTGGTTCGGCTCGGGGCTCCAGAGCAAGCAGGAGCTGCTCGTCGACGTGGCCGGCACGCTGGCCCGCCTGCTCACCAGCCGTGGCGATCGGGTAGGGGCCTTGCTCTACACCGGATCAACGGCGGCGCGGCGCCGCGTCCTGGACCAATCGCGCAGCCGCTACGAGGGATATGGCGGCCGCGGCCGGTCGGAGAGCTGGTGGTGGGAGCGCCAGCGCGATGGCGACACCGGCGGCGGCGCCGGCCCGGCGGAGGTGGTCCATTCCGGCTGGGGCCGGCAGCACGTGCTGCACCTGCTGCAGCGTGTCGTCATCGCCTGCGATCGGACGCCGGCGCCCGACCCGCGCTTCCCCGAGCGGGAACGCCGGCAGACGGACCTGGCCTCGCTGCTGGCGCAGGCCTTCCGTACCGCCACCCAGCGGAGCCTCATCTTCATCGTGTCCGACTTTCTCGACGCGTTCGAGCCGAGCGCCGCGCTGGCTGGCGCAGGTGATGGCGATTGGCGGGGCGCCGGCCAAGCTGGCCCTCCGCGCGCGGGCCTCGAGACGGCCGGCTGGGCGCAGGCCCTGGGGCCGTTGGCCCGCCGGCACGAGGTCGTCGGGGTGTGGATCCAGGATCCGCGCGAGCAGGCGCTGCCGGACGTCGGGGTGGTCACGTTCGAAGACGCGGAGAGCGGCGAGCAGATCGTGGTGGACACCAGCCAGCCGTCACTGCGCGCGGCCTACGCGGCCCTGGCGGCAGGGAGGGTGCGGCAGATGGAGCGCCTGTTCGCGCGCCACGGGGCCGCCCTATGGCGCCTCTCAACCGATGAACCGTTCGTGCCGGCCCTGGTGCGTTTCCTGGAGGAGCGCCGGCGCACGGCGCTCGGCGCGCAGCGTCTGCTGGGACATCTGGCCTGATGGAGTTCGTCGTCCCATCGCTGCTGTGGTGGCTGGCCCTGCCCGCGGCCCTGCTGGGCGCCTACGGCTGGGCCCAGAGCCGGCGCGCCAGCGACGCGGTGCGCTTCAGCAGCATTGCCCTGCTGCGGGCGGCGATGGCCGGTCGGCCGTCCACCGCCGGCCGCCGCCACGTGCCGCCGGTGCTCGTCTTGCTGGCCGTAGCCCTGGGGGCCGTCGCCCTGGCCCGGCCGGCCCTGCGCATTCCCATTCCCAAGGAGCGGGTGACCATCATCCTGGTGCTGGACGTCTCCGGCAGCATGTCGGCGAGCGACATGTTCCCCAACCGGCTGGCCGCGGCCAAGCGGGCCGCCAGAAGCTTCGTCGATCGCCTGCCGCCCAACTTCCGGCTGGGGGTCGTCTCATTCTCGTCGCAGGCGTCGCTGGTGCAGCCGGTAACGGAGGACCACGGCGCGGTGCGCGCGGCCATCGACGGCCTGCAGACCGGCGGGGGCACCGCCATCGGCGAAGCCATCGAGGTCGCCCTGGCGGCGCTGCCCCCGGAGATGCCGCCGGGGCAGGAGCCGGCGCCGGGACAGCCCCCGCCCCCGCCACCCGGCGTGATCCTGCTGCTGACCGACGGCGAAAACACAGAAGGCGTGCCCCCGCTGGAGGCGACCCAGAAGGCCCGCGCGGCGGGCGTGCCCATCTTCACCGTCGGCATGGGCAGCCGCGGCGGGGGCTTCGGCCTCGGCCGGCGGGGCGGCGGGATCGACGAGGCGCTGCTCCAGGAGATCGCGGCCCAGACCGGCGGCCAGTACTACTACGCCCCCAACGGCGGTGAGCTGCGGCGCGTCTACGGCGATCTCGGCCTGGCCCTGGGGTGGGATTGGGAACGCCAGGAGATTGGACACTACGTGGCGGCGGCGGCCCTGGTGGCCGGCGCCTGCGGGCTGGGACTGGCCGCGCTCTGGCTCCACCGCTCGCCGTAGGCACAGTTCAAAGTTCAAGGTTCAAAGTTCAAGGTTCAAAGCTCAAGGTTCAAAGCTCAAGGTTCAAAGCTCAAGGTTCAAGGTTGAGGGAGAGAGGTGAGTGAGGTGGCGCTGGCGTGGCTACGCCAGCAAGGAGTGGAGTTTCGGGCCCCGGGGCTGCTGTGGGGGCTGCTGCTGGTGCCGGCCCTGATGCTGGCATACGCCGGCGCCGCGCGGGCGCGTCGCCGAGTAGCGGGGGCGTTTGAGGTCAAGGGGCGTCCACGGCGCCGGCCGGCGCTGGTACGGCGCGCCCTGGCCCAGGCGCTGCTCCTGCTCGGCCTCACCGCGCTCACCGTCGGCTTCGCCCGCCCCGTGCTCCCCCTGGAGACGCCAGACGACCACGCCACGGTCGTCCTGGTCCTTGACGCCTCGCTCTCGATGCGCGCCACCGACGTCCGGCCAACGCGCTTTGAGGCCGCCAGGGCAGCGGCGCGCGCCGCCCTGGCCGCCATGCCCGACCGCCTCCAGGTGGCCGTGGTCGGCTACGCCCGCACCGCCTACATCCTGGAGGCGCCCACCCATGACCACGGCGCGGCCCTGGTGGCGATCAGCCAGGTGCGCACGTCGGAGGGGGCCGCTCCGGGCGATGCCATTGCCGTGGCCCTGGCCACCATTCCTTCGCTGGACGCCGTGTTCCGCGCAGCGGGAAACACGCCGGCCGCCGGGGCCGGCGGGGCGCCGCCCGGCAGGGACGGCCCGGCGCCCAAGGTGCCATCGGCCATCGTGCTCATCGGCAGCGGCGAGCTCACCGCCGGCCGGTCCCTGGGAGAGGCGGCGGCCGCGGCGCGCGAGGCCGGCGTGCCGGTGCACACGGTCCCCATCGGCCCACGCCCCGGCGAGGAGCAGAAGGCGCCCTACGAGCCCGGCCTGCTGCGCCAGCTGGCCCAGGTCACCGGCGGCAAGGCCCTGGCGGCCCCGCGCGCCAGCGATTGGCGAGAGGTGTATCGCGCCATTGGCAGCGCCGTGACTGTCGAGCGCAAGCCCCAGGAGGTCGGCCACTTCGTCGGCGCCAGCGCGCTGGTGGTCACCGCCCTCTCGATGGCCGTCTCCCTCTGGGCAACCCGCCGGCTGGTATGAGCCAGACCGAAAGGCCATCGCCCCGTTCCCCCATCGGCAGGAACCCGCCCCTTCTCCATGGGAGAGCGAAGAGGCCCTCTCCCTGTGGAAGAGCGATGGGTCCCCTCTCCCATTGGGAGAGGGCTAGAGTAAGGGCTCCTTCCTCGCCACTCGCCACTCGCCACTCGCTACTCGCTACTCCGCCCTATCTGGGCCACCTGGCACCCGGCAGGCTACAATGGCCGGCTGATGGCAGGCAGCAACGGCCCCAACCGAGCCGCCCTCATCACCGGCGCCTCGCGCGGGATCGGGCGCGGCATCGCCCTGGAGCTGGCCCGCCTGGGCGGTTATGACCTGGCCATCAACTACGCCTCGAACGAGGACGCCGCCCGCCAGACGGCGGCGGATTGCGTCCAGGCTGCCCGCCAGGCAGGCCACAGCGTCCGCGCCGAGATCGTACGTGCGGACATCGCCTCGGCTGCCGGCCGGCAGATGCTGATCGACTTCATGCGCGAACGGTTCGGCCGGCTGGATCTGCTGGTCAACAATGCGGGGGTGGCGCCGTCCGTTCGGGCGGACATCCTGGAAGCGGGCGAGGAGAGCTTCGACCGGCTGATCAGCGTCAACCTGAAGGGCCCCTACTTTCTGACCCAGCTGGCCGCGCGGTACATGATCGAGCAGCTTGGTGGCGTGCCGGCCGAGCCGGGCACGCGCAGCATCGTCACCATCACCAGCATCTCGGCCTACACCGCCAGCGTCAACCGCGGCGACTACTGCATCGCCAAGGCCGGCCTGGCCATGCACACCAAGCTGTGGGCGGCGCGCCTGGCGGAGTACGGCATCGGCGTCTTCGAGATCCAGCCGGGGATCATCGCCACGGATATGACTGCGCCGGTCAAAGACCGCTACGACCGGCTCTTCGAGGCGGGGCTGACCCCCTTCCCGCGCTGGGGCACCCCCGAAGACGTCGGCAAGGCGGTGGCGGCCGTGGCGGCCGGCTACTTTCCATACAGCACCGGCCTGGTGATCGACGTGGATGGCGGCTTCCGGCTGCGCCGCCTGTGACGTCCCTGCCCCGCCCTCGAGCCTTGACCTTTGAACGTTGAACTTCGCACGCCGGTCGGGCTCAGCTGCTGGAACTGTCACGGAGAGGCTCAACGTGAGGGTAAACACGAACCTGACGGCCACAAGCCTGATGCCAAAGGTCCGGCGCCTGTGGGACCTTTCGGCCACGAAGATCCGCGCCATTGAGGCCACCTGGGATCCGGCGCGGGGCACGCCCGTCTTCACCGTCCAGGGGCGCTACACCACGCGGGGCTGGACGGAATGGACGCAGGGCTTCCAGTTCGGCTCGGCCCTGCTGCAGTTTGACGCCACCGGCGACGAGGAGTTCCTGGAAATCGGCCGGCGGAAGACGGTGCAGGTGATGGCCACCCACGTCAGCCACGTGGGGGTGCACGACCACGGCTTCAATAACGTCTCCACCTACGGCAACCTCTGGCGCCTGATGCGCGAAGGGCGTATTCCGGACGACCCCTGGCAGCGCCACTTCTGCGAGCTGGCCCTGAAGGTCTCCGGCGCGGTCCAGGCGGCCCGCTGGATGGACGCCCGCCTTGGCCCGGATCAGCCACGCGGCAGCGCCGGCTACATCTACTCCTTCAATGGCCCCCATTCCCTGTTCATCGACACCATGCGCTCGCTCCGCTCCCTGGCCATCGCCCATCAGCTTGGCCACGTGCTGATGGGCGAGCGGGACCAGCCCATCTCCCTGCTGGGGCGCCTGATCCAGCACGCCGCGACGACCGCCCGGTTCAACGTCTATTACGGCGACGGCCGCGACGCCTACGACGTGCGCGGGCGGGTGGCGCACGAGAGCATCTTCAACGTGAACGACGGCAACTACCGCTGCCCGAATAGCCAGCAGGGCTTTTCACCGTTCACCACCTGGACGCGCGGCCACGCCTGGGCCCTGTGCGGCTACGCCGAGCAGCTGGAGTTCCTGGCGGCGGTACCCGACGCCGAGCTGGAGCCCTACGGCGGGCGGGCCGAGGTCGAGGGCCTGATGCGTCGAGCCGCGCTGGCGACTGCCGACTTCTATCTCGAGCAGACGCCCCTCGATGGCGTCCCCTACTGGGATACCGGCGCGCCGGGGCTGGCCCAGATGGGCGACTACCGCCAGCGCCCCGCGGAGCCGTTCAACGACTACGAGCCGGTCGACAGCTCGGCGGCCGCCATCGCGGCCCAGGGCCTCTACCGTCTGGGCCGGTACCTCGCCCAGGACGCGCAGCCCGACGGCGCAGCCGCCGGCAGGCGCTATCACGCCGCGTCGCTGACCATCGCCGACACGCTCTTCGCCGAGCCTTACCTCTCGGTGCAGGACGCCCACCAGGGCCTGCTCCTGCACAGCGTCTACCATCGGCCCAACGGCTGGGATTACGTCCCGCCGGGGGCCAGGGTGCCCTGCGGGGAGTCGTCGATGTGGGGCGATTACCACGCCCGCGAGCTGGCCCTGCTGATCCAGCGGGAGGCGGATGGAGGGCCCTATCCCACGTTCTTCGATCCGCACGGCGCGGGCCATCGCGGGCCATAGGGCCCCATAGTGGATACTTCTTTGGAGAGCTGCTCTTTCCGTGGATGGAGACGTCGCTTCTGTTGAGATGAGCGCGACTACAGGGGCCCCCGCAGGGGCCGAACGATTCGTCAAGGTCCCGACCTTGCGCTCGGCGGCGCAGTTCAATGAGTACGCTGCGTCGCTGGGCCTCGATCTGCGCGCCGATCCTGAGCTGGTGGTCGGCCCCGATTCCCCTCTCGCCCGCCCGCTGCGGTTCCAGGACCGCATCATCGGCAACCGGTGGTGCACCCAGCCCATGGAAGGCTGGGATGGCACCACCACCGGCGGGGTGACGGAGCCGATGCTCCGGCGCTGGCGGCGCTTCGGGGAGAGCGGCGCCAAGCTGATCTGGGGCGGCGAGGCCATGGCGGTGCGCCCAGACGGGCGGGCCAATCCTAACCAGGTGATCATTAACCGCCAGAACCAGGAGGGCATCGCCCGCCTTCGCCGTGAGCTCGTTGCGGCGCACGAGCAGAAGTTCGGACGCGCGGACGACCTCCTGATCGGCTTTCAGCTCACTCACTCCGGCCGCTTCTGCCGCCCGAACGAGAAGACGCGCTACGAGCCGCGGGTGGCCTTTCGCCATCCCTTACTGGACGCCAGGTTCAAGGTCACCTCTGACGAGCAGGTCTTCACCGACGAAGAGCTCGCTCAGCTCGTCCAGGACTACGTTGAGGCGGCGCAGGTCGCCTTCGCCTGCGGCGCCGACTTCGTGGACATCAAGCATTGCCACGGGTATCTGCTCCACGAGTTCCTTGGCGCCCATACGCGGCCCGGCTGGTATGGCGGCAGCTTCGAAAATCGCACGCGCCTGCTGCGCGAGATCGTGGCCGGCATTCGCGCCAGCGGCAACCCCATCGCCATCGGCGTGCGCCTGAGCGCCTTCGACCTCGTGCCGTTCCGGCCAGACCCCGCCCGCGGCCGGCCTGGTAAGCTCGGCCCGGGCATCCCCGAAGACTTCACCGCTCTCCTCCCCTACCGCTACGCCTTCGGCTGTAATCCCCACAACCCCGTCGAGTACGACCTGGCGGAGACGTTCCGCTTCGTCGACCTGCTCCAGGAGCTGGACATCAAGCTGCTCAACATCTCCGCCGGCTCGCCCTACTACAACCCGCATATCCAGCGCCCCGCCGCCTACCCGCCGTCAGACGGTTATCAGCCTCCGGAGGATCCGCTGGTCGGCGTGGCGCGCCAGATGGAGGTGGTGCGCCAGATCCGCGCCCGTGCCCCGCAGGACATGATCATCGTGGGGTCCGCCTACTCCTATCTGCAGGACTTCCTGCCCCTGGTGGCCCAGCGTAACGTGCGCGAAGGCTACGTGGACAGCGTCGGGCTGGGGCGGATGCTCCTGGCCTACCCGCAGGTCCTGGCTGACGCCGTCTGGACCGGCGTGACCTCCCACAAGCAGTTCTGCCGCACGTTCAGCGACTGCACCACCGCGCCCCGCAATGGCCTGCCGTCCGGCTGCTATCCCCTGGACGAGTACTACAAGCGCTCGCCCGAGGCGCGTACCCTGCGCGAGATCAAGAAGGCCGCCGGCGTCTGATCGCTCACGCCGCCCCGACCGCCTCGTCTTGCAGGGAGCGGTACAGCGCGTGCTCGGAGAACGCCCCCTCTTCGACGCGCAGGCGCTCCGGCGCCCCCAGGCCCCGGTAGAGAGCGCCCAGCCACTCAGGCAGCGGGCCACCCGTATTGAAGACGAGCAGCGGGGCGGGGGCGGCCAGCGCCACCGCCGTTGCCAGCCCGCCGGCGCGGAGCAGATGGGGCACGTACAGGCGCTCAAGGTACTCCTGCTCGTCGTCCCAGCGGAAGCGACCGGCGTCGGCCGCCATGCGCCGGAACAGGTCAGGGGCCAGCGCCCGCGCCAGCAGGCACCACAAGCCGGCGTCGCCGCGGCCGGCCAGATCGATCTGTGCCGCGCCGGTCAGTGTGCGTAGCGCGGCCGCCGCCGTCAGCACGTCCTGGACGCGCCAGCACGTGTCAACCCGGTTGTAGCCGGCGAAGTGCGTCTCGCAGGTCGGCCGCCCGGCCTGGCCAAACGGGGTCAGGTATGCCCCCGTCAGGAACGGATCGACCAGCAGCACCGCCCGCCCATTCTCCAGCAGGGCCTGCGCCAGTGGCCCCGGCGCCGGCGTGGCGTCCGTCTCCACGAGCCAGCGCTCCTTGCCTCGGCCGTCGATGAGCAGGGCCGGCACCCCTCCCTCGCCCGCCGCCACGGCAGGCAGGAGGGCCACGGCGGGGATGCGCTCGCCGTACCGCCGGCCGGCGATCTCGAACCGCTCCACGGCGTAGCCGTCGCGCTCCTCTCGCGTCCGATGCTGGATCTCGACCTCGCCCGGCGCGGGGACGTGAGCCGCCAGCGCGTCGTGGAAGACCGGCCCCCAGCGGTCGCGGAAGGCAGCCAACTGCTCGGCCGTGGCCGGGCGGGCCTGGGCCAGCCGCTCCATGGCCAGCGCCCGCAGGCGGGCGGTGACGGCGGCCGCGTCCGGCAGGGCCCCGCCTGGCAGGGGCGCATCATCCGGGAAGACCCGCAGGCGCTGGCGGGGCTCCGGCGCGATCCCCTCCCGCTCGCGCAGGGGCTCACTGGGGCCGGTCCAGAACGTGGCCGTCTCCGGCCGCGGCGCGCGCTCGCCCCGCCCGCCCAGGTGCCGCGCCAGGAACCCGTACACCGCCTGGCGGCTGTCGCGGTTGTAGTTGTGGGGCGCGTCGAGCTGCACGCACTCCAGCGCGTCCGCCGCGCCGAACAGCTCGTAGATCGACCGCACCGCGGGGTACTCAAGCCGTGGCGTGTTCACCGTCCAGTCGCCAGTGGCGGCGACGAGCAGCATCGGGCGCGGGGCGGCGCAGGCCACGATCTCCATGTTGTTGAGCTCCAGCCGCAGCCCCGGGGCGTTCTCGCAGACGCACCCGCCGGCGTAGTGGGCGGACAACATGTTCACCGGCGCGACGTAGCGCACCCGCTCGTCGACCGCCGCCAGCAGGAAGGTCTGCGAGGCGCCCCCCGATTCGCCGGTACAGGCGATGCGGTCGGGGTCGACGTCCGGCAGGCTGCACAGGAAATCGAGCGCGCGAATGTTGTTCCAGAGCTGGAGGCCCAGCACGCTGATCCCCCACAGCCAGCGCTGGGGCGACTCGAAGGTGCGGTGAGGCGCCTGGCGGCTGTCGTTGTACCCCACCATGTCTGGCGAAAAGGCGACGTAGCCCTGCAGGGCGAAGCTGATGCACCGCGCCGGTACCGAGCCTCGTTCCTCATGCGCGAAGCGCCCGTCGCGCCAGTGGCCGTGGGGCGTCAGGACGGCCGGCGCCGGGCGGCGTCGGTCGGACGGCCGGTACAGGTTCCCCGTGCAATAGAAGCCGGGGAAGCTCTCAAAGGCCACGTTCTCGATGGTGTAGCCGTCGCGCTCGATCCGGCCGGTGACGATGGGGCGCAGCGGGGTGCGCTCCGGCTCGGGGAGCAGCCCCGCGGCGACCAGGATGCGTCGCCGGATGCCGGCCGCGCGCGCCAGCCATTCCTCCCGTGAGGTGTAGACGGGCATCTGGAAGATGTCGCGCCAGTGGGCGACATCTCGCAGGCGGCGGTCGTCAGGCATGGTGCCAATGGTACTGGCTCGCCTCACCCTGCGTCCGCTTCGCCGGCAGGGGAGGCGCGGTCGAGGCGGTCCAGCGTCGGGGTCGGATCGGGGCGCAGGGGCTTACGCAGGGCCAGGAAGGCGGGGATGCGGGCGGGGCCGAGCCACGGCGCGCGCACCGTGCAGACTAGCTCATAGCCGGCGCGGGCGTAGGCGGCGCGCGCCCGCGTGTTGGTGCTCGCTGTGTGCAGCAGGATGGCGCTGGCGCCGGCGGCCCGCGCCTCCTCCTCTACCGCCGCCAGCAGGGCCTGGCCGACGCCGCGCCCCTGGCAGGGCGGATCCACCGCCACCAGCGAGACGTACACCTCGTCCTTTCGGGCATGCCGCCGCGCGTAGGCCAGGGCCATGGGAATGAAGAACGCCGGCAGGCGCCAGAAGGCGCGCAGCCCCAGCACACGCCCCCAGACCCGTAGCCGGTCGCGCGCCTCGCGCCGGCTGCCGTACCGCTCCGTCTCGCCCGGCCGGACGAAGACCACGAATCCGGCCAGGCGCCCGTCCGCCGTCTCGGCCACGCGCGTCGCCTCCAGGCGGGCCGCCAGGCTGGAGCGCCAGACGCACCCCAGCGCCTCCGGCCCCAGCCCTAGTCCGCGCCGGTAGTCGTCGAAGGCGCGCCCGAAGATGCCGACGATGCCGCGCAGGTCGGCCGCCGTCGCAGGACGGACCGTCACCGAGAGCTGGCCCCCTGCCGCCACCGTCACGCCCGCTCCGCACTCATCACGCATGGCCGGCGGGAGTGTAGAACATGGGCGCCCCTACCGGAACGGCAGGGACGGGAGGCTGAGCGGCTTCCGAACGGCGGGGCAGAGCCGGTCCTGGCGCGCCTGCTGAAACGGCCGCGTCGGTTGGTGTCCACCCGGTACCAACCAGCCGCTCCTGGCGCGTGCGGCGAAACGGAACGGCCGCGACGGCCGTGTGAGGGACAGATGGATCTGCTTGCAGAGCCTGTGCCGGGGATGGGTCGGCCCGCAGCGCACCGCGTCGAGCGTTCGCCGCTGGGAAGCACGGCGCACGCCAAGGTGTGCCTCCAATGAGGTCATCGAGGTCATTGGTCACGCTGGCGCCCCGTCGCGCGGCCCGTCGTCTCCGGCCGGCGCTGGCGCTTCTTCTCGCTCTCCTTGTCGTCCTCTCCCTGGCCGCCCCGAGCCCCGCGCCGCCGCCGGGCTCGGGACCGAACGAGCCGGCGACACAACCCCCTGACTACGACATCTCCAACGGCCACTTCTACACCCAGACCGGCGGTGGAGGCGGGCGCGGCTTCGCCATCACCGACGACGATGGGATCCGGTTCTGGAGCGAGTTCCAGCGCTGGGGCGGGGTCGCGGTCCTCGGCTACCCGATCTCTCAGCGGTTCCTGTGGGACGGGTTCGTTGCTCAGGCCACCCAGCGCGTGGTCATGCAGTGGCGGCCCGAGATGCAGCAGGTATCCTTCGTCAACGTCTTCGACCGGCTGCATGACCTCGGATTTGACGACGACCTGTTCACGGCTCGCCAGACGCCCCGCCCGCTGGACCCCGCCGCAGACGCCGGCAAGCCATTCCAGCAGGTGGCGCGCGAGCGCCTGGCGTTGCTCGACGCCAGTCCTGCCATCCGCGCCGCCTACTATGGCGTACCGGGCGACCCGATCCAGCTCAACGGCCTGCCGGCCAGCCCAGTCACTGACATGGGCAATCACGTCGCCATCCGCTGCCAGCGCGTCGTCATCCAGCAGTGGAAGGAAGATGTGCCGTGGGCACGGGCCGGCGACGTCACCTTCGCGCTCGGTGGCGACATCGCCAAGGAGACCGGCGCCCTCCCCGATCCGCAGGCGCTCCAGCCGGTCTCGCCAGCGGAGCTGGCCGCCCAGGACCGTCGCTACGGGGTGAGCCTGAGCTTCGGGTACGGGCCGTGGGTGGAGCCGGCGTTCCGGCTGGCGGCCGAGGCGCGGATCGGGATGGTGCGGGCAGTGCTGAACTGGCAGGTGGTGGAGCCTGAGCCGGGCCGCTACGACTGGCAGACCTTCGACCTGATGATGGACGCGGCGCGGACCAGCGGCCTCCACCTGGTCGGTGGGCTGGGCTTTGCCACCGCCTGGAACACGACGGCGCCCCCGTCGGTCACCCGCCAGGGGGAGCGGCTCATGTATCCGCCGGCCGACCTGGAGACCTGGCGGCGCTACGTCACCAGGCTGGTGACCCGCTACAAGGACGTCGTCCGTGCCTGGGAGGTCTGGAACGAGCCGGACCTCCAGGGCTTCTGGGGCGGGACGCCGGCCCAGTACGCCCAGCTGCTGGCCGTGACCTACGAGACGGTCAAGCTGACCGATCCTACCGCGCTGGTGCTGCTCGGCGGGCTCTCGCTCGGCGGGTCGCCGGGGCGCCTCAACGAGCGCTTCCTGGACGAGATCCTGGCCGATCCCGCCTATCCCGCGGCGCGGTACTTCGACGTGGCCGCCTTCCACCACTACGGCGCGTCGGCGGAGGCCAGGCGGCGGATGGAGTACGTCAAGGGAGCGCTTGCCCGCGCCAGCGCGGGGACCAAGCCGGTGTGGGTCACCGAGGCCGGCTACCCCAGCGACGCGGCCAGCCAGCGCCTACCGGGGTACCAGGACCCCAACCCGCAGCAGGCGCAGGCGCGCTGGCTGCAGGACATCCTGCCGCTCCTGCTCCAGCTCGGGGCGGAGAAGGTGTTCTGGTTCCAGCTCAGCGATAACCCGCGGCAGGGGGCGCCTGCCCGCGCCATGGGTCTGCTGGACGCCACTCTCGCCCCGAAGGCGGCGTACTACGCCTATCGCGATCTTATCGCCATGCGTAATACGTAATACGTAATGCGTAATGTAGGTCGCTCGCTGCGCTCGCAGTGATCAAGTAGTGATCTACTCGGCTTCGCCTCGCTGTGATCAAGTAGTGATCAAGTAGTGATCAAGTAGTGATCAAGTAGTGATCAGGTTGCTGTCATGTGGTGGTCAAGCGGCAGGAGACGATCACCACGTGATCACCACCTGATCGCGGCGAGCGCAGCGAGCGGACGTCCACCTGATCACCACTTGACCACCACCTCACCCATCTGGCTTCGCCAGGGCCCGCAGCGCGACGACGGCCGTCACCGGGAGATCGCACTCCAGGGCCACCTTCTCCACCGGCTGGGTCAGGCGCTGGGGGTAGCGCGTAAAGCGCGTCCGCCAGCGCTCGACCGTGTCAGCGATCCCCACGTAGTGGCGCGTGGCGACGACCTTACCCTGGCGCACCAGGACCTCGATCAGGGCGTCTGCCAGCAGGGGCGGCACCTCTGCGTCCCAGCGAGGTACCCACGTGCGTACGATGTCTACGATCTGCGCGCGCGAGGCGGCGCCCCCCTGCATCGTCAGGTAGCTCTCCAGGGCGCGGGCAAAGCAGCTGGCCAGGCGCAGCGCGTCAGAGGTCGGCCGGCGCCGCGTCAGAGCCGTACCCACAGGGTGCGCGCCCCGCTCAACCTCAGACACGCTCATGGTGCTCCCTGTGCCCCGCCGCGTTCCAGATCGCCACGCGCAGGAGCAGCTCAGTAGTAGGCACCATCATCGTGCTCATTGTGACTCGCCGTTGGCCGGAAAGCCAAGAGCAGCCGGGAGGCCAGGAAGCTCAGCGGCCAACCAAAATTAGGAAGCTCAGCGGCTAACCAAAATAAAGAACCCGCTTCACGGGAGAAGCGGGCTTTCTCAGCGATCCAGGCGGTCCCGACCGGATTCGAACCGGCGATCTCGTCCTTGACAGGGACGTATGCTAGGCCACTGCACCACGGGACCGGTGATGCCGCCCCTCGCCAATGGGGGGCTGAACGGACATACACAGTTTACCAGATGTCAGGGGCCACCACGGCTGCTGGCTCCTTCAGACGCGGGAAGCCTGCACCACGTGCCGGGCCGCGCCGGAAGCGCCCCGCTCAGCAACTCATCCAGCGCACGGGCCTCCCCCGCTTCTCAGCGCTCCAACCAAGAGGCGGCGAACCTGTCCCGCAGCAAGGCGAGCGCCTCCCCGGCCGCGTAGCTCCGCAGGCGCACGGCATTGGTCGAAAACTCGTCCGCCGGCAGCACCGGTGGGTGCGGCACCGGCTCATCGTTACTCCACCGCACTGGCTTTCGCTCTACGTACCGCGCGAGCCCTTCATTCAGCGCCGAGCCACGTTCGTAGGCGACTGCTCCTGCCGGCAGTCGGTCGAAACGTTCACGGCGAATGGCGAGAGCGGCCGCCGCCCAGGGGCGCCAGCGCGCCGTGGAAAGGCTGGACAGATCCCCATACCCACGGGAATCCAGACTAGCCGGCGGGCCGGGCCGGCGGTGCGGCACAATACGCCCCGACGGCCATGACCACGACCGCCAGCGACAGCATGACGGCAGGAACGGTAATGACGGTGCTAGGTCCAGTGCCGGCCACTGCGCTCGGCGCGACCATGGCCCACGAGCACGTCTTCTTTGATCTGAGCTGCTACTTCTCCCCTGACCCCGATGATGTGGATGGCGCGCTGGCCGCCGCGCCGGTGGCCCCCGAGCGGCGCTGGTGGCTCCATCAGCATCCCATGAGCTGTCGCGCCAATCTGATCCAGGATTCGGTGGCGCTTGCCGTGGAGGAGGTAGGTTACTTCAAGGCCGCCGGAGGCGGCACGCTCGTCGACGTCACCACCACGGGCATTGCGCCCAACCCGCTGGGATTGGTCGAGGTCGCGCGGCACACCGGCGTGCACCTCGTGGCCGGGACCGGCTTTTATCTCGCCCACTCCTACCCCGCGTCGGTGGCCGATCTCTCGGTGGAGGCGCTGGCCGACCACCTGCGCCGCGAGCTTCGTGAGGGCATGGCCGGCACGAACGTCCGCGCGGGGCTCATTGGGGAGCTGGGCCTCAGCGATCCCCCCGCCCCAGTTGAGCTGCGGGTGCTGGCGGCCGCGGCCCGCGTGCAGCGCGAGCTTGACTGCGCCGTGATCCTGCACCCCAGCTGGGGACGTGCCGGCGGCCTGCAGGCGGCGCTTCTGGCGGAGGAGGCACAGCTCAACCCCTCGCGCACCGCCCTCAGCCACCTGGACAACCGCTTCCGCGATGACGTCGACGCCTACCGGCAGGTCGGCGCCCGCGGCTTCTTCCTCGATCTCGACTGCTGGGGAAGGGACGCCTACTACCCGCACGTGGACAGCCAGTTGCCGTCCGACGCGGAGCGGATGAGGGCCGTGCTGGCCCTGCTGGATGCCGGCCTGGAAGCTCAGCTCCTGTTTGCGCAGGACATCTGCTTCACCTACGAACTGGTGCGATACGGGGGCCACGGCTACGCCCACGTCCTGCGCAGCATCCGGCCGCGGCTGGAACGGTGCGGCGTGCGCCCCGCCACCATCGAGCGCATCCTGGTCGACAACCCTCGGACCTGGCTGGCCGGCGCCTGACGGAACACGACCGAAGACAGAAGACGGCAGCGGACTGGTGCAGCCACCGGCAGCGGGACACCGCCGCCGCTCTCCCGTGCCCGCTTGTGCCGGCGCCGGCCGCGCAGTATAGTGGCGGCGCCGGCAACGCGCTGTCCGCCGGCACGTTCGGGCCCAGCGGTGCCGCCAAGCACCGAAGGAACGGGCGCGCGCGACGCCACCGGCGGCTAGGGAGTGCCGGATGAGAGGAGAATGCCCATGAACCGAGGGACGACACGGCGGCGCATCCTGACCGCGGGCAGTCTGGGGCTCGCGGTCGGCTACGGGTCCGTTGCCATGGCGTGCGCTACCGGCCAGACCGGCGGCAGGCAGCAGCCGGCCTCAGAGCCGAGCGGGCGCGCCGCTGCCGGCCTGCTCTGGGTGCTCGACCATCCGCTGCAACTGCCGGTGCGCCGCGCCTTGGAGCAGCGCGTGGCCGACTTCGAGAAGGCCTTCCCCGGCGCCAAGGTCGAATACGACGGCGTCGCCGAACCGGCCGACAACTCCGAGAAGTTCCAGATCCTGGTCGCCGCTGGCACCATGCCCGACGTCTCGGTAACGCACACTGCCTTCCTGCAGCAGTATCCCCACTTCAGCGACCTGACCCCGTACCTGGCCAGGGACAAGTCGCTCAAGGCGGACGACTACTTCCCGACCATCTTCGGCGCCTTCAAGGTGCCGATCAATGGCGTACCACGCCAGATTGGCATCCCGCGGGAAGTACACGCGACCATCATCTACTACGCCCGCAACGCCGTCCAGGCCGCGGGGCTCAAGGAGCCAACCAAGGACTGGACGCACCTCGAGTTCGTCAACTTTGCGCTCAAGCTCACTGAGTGGAAGGACGACCCGCAGCAGAGCAAGTGGGCGATTGAGAATGCCACCAACCTCGGCGGGGCGTCCTCCGGGCTGCCCATGTTCTGGCAGTTCGGCGCCGAGTTCTTCACCCCCGACGGTAAGCAGTGCATCATCGATCAGCCCCAGGCCCGCGAGGCGCTCCAATACCTGGCCGATCTGATCATCAAGCATCACGTCGCGCCGTCGCCGGCGGAAAACGCCGCCAGCGGGCTGACCGGCACCCAGCAGGCCAAGTTCGCTACCGGGCGCTTCAGGATGTACGCCTCCAACCAGAACACCGCGCCCGTGGGCACCAATGCCGTCCCCTTTGAGTGGGATCTCCAGGCCATCCCGCAGGTGCCCGGCAAGAAGCGGGCAACCCGCATGGCCGGAAACGCCTATGGCGTCATCACCAACGGCAAGAACAAGAACCCGGACCTGGCCTGGGAGCTGGTCAAGTTCTTCGTCGGCGAGGAAGGCTCGCGGCTGCAGGTACAGGCCGGTAACTTCATGTCCCATAAGAAGGCGGTGGAGAAGTGGCCGGAGACCCGCGGGCCGGCCAGAAACGGCCGGGTCGTGTTCGAGATCATGGAGAGCTGGGCCCGCCTGGAGAACCGCCCCAAGGGCTGGGACAAGGCGATGGGACCCATTAACCGTGAGTGGGTCAAGGTCCAGAACAGCCAGCAGTCCATCGGCGAGATGATCAACATCGCCAAGCCCGAGGCTGAGGCCATCCTCCGCCAGGAAGGAAACTGACCTACCACGGGTTCAGGATCAGCCCACCTGGCGCTTGAGCGCCAGGCGACATGAACGAAGGACGCTCGTGGACCTGTTCGCTCTCCCAGAGGGAGATGGCTCCGCTTCGCGCTCACGCGGTGGGGAATGCTGGATCTGATGGCGGCGCAAGGATCGAGCCAGGGCCGGCGAGCGCCGATGACGTGCGGCAGGAATTAGCCATCGCGCGCCGTGCCTCGGGGGCGAAAACGTTGGAGGCGGCCGGGAGCGCGGACTACGGCGCGCAGGCTGGCTCGTCCGGTGCCGGCGGTCAGTAATAGCAGCCCGCTCACTCTCTTCTCGAAGATCGGGCTCCTCGATCTGCTGCGTGCCATCTTTGGCGAACTGTATGTGCCGACTGCGGTCCGGAGTGAGGTCATCGTCGCCGCGCGGGACCTGCGCGGAGCGTCTGCAATCCAGAGCGCACCCTGGATCAAGTGGCGAAGGGTCTCGGACCAGCAACGAGTGGTGCAATTCCGCGTTCACCTTGGAGAGAGTGAAGCGGAAGATATTGCGCTCGCGCTCCAACTGGGGAGCGCGATGCCGGTGCTGCTGGACGATCGTGCGGCACGCCGAGACGCTCACGACGCTGGCCCACAGGTGATCAGATGTGGCGGCGTGTTGCTGCGGGCCAAGGAGCCTGGCGTGATCCAGTCGGTGTGGCCGTTGCTGGATGCCCTCCGATCTGCGGGGCTGTACCTCGCTCAAGCGGCCCATCTCGGCATACTGGCAGCGCCCGCCGAGCTGCCGTGGTCGCTCATGGAGCAAACCTGGAACTCCCCGACTGCCTTCCTTGGTGTGGCTCGATGTAGCTCGAACGTTGAACCGTGAACGTGGTTGAGGACCTGGTGGGTCAGTGGCCATGCGACTTGCCCTGGCTCCAGGGGCGCCAATGGTCGCATCCAAGGGAAGTGAGCCACTAGAGGATCGCCAGGTCCGGCGGGTAGTAGCCGGGCATGGAGCGCGACGCCTCGTACCCTTCCAGCCCAGGCCGCGGGCTGGTGGTGCTCTGCCACGGCCGGCCGCAGCGCGCGCTGATCACCGCCCACTCGCCCGGCGTCAGGTTGCCGTGGTGATGGTACAAGAAGCGCCGTAACCCGGCCCGCCCGGCCGCCTCCAGCAGCCGGTCAAGGTCGTGCGCGGTAAACGGCTCGCCATCGTGCGGCTTGCGCCCGGCGTCCACCCAGGGGCACACCCGCTCCGCGTCACCCATGGCGGCGATCGCCCGCCGCGTCTCACGTACCACCACGCGGTCGAAGAACTCCTGCGGGAACCCACGGTCGAAATCGCGCAACGACTCGATCCCCGGCAGCTCTAGCCCGAAGAGCGCGGCCACCACCCGCAGCGCGCCCCGCTCGCTTAACCCAGGGTTCCACTCCGTGAGCGTCTGCACGTAGCGCGCGACCGTGCCATACAGGCCGTCGAACCCGCGGTGCCAGAAGTAATGCTTGCAGAGCATCACGTCCAGCACCTCTCCCAGCCGCCCGTAGTCATAGCCGCACAGGGACGACCACGCGGCTGAGCGAGGGCCGGCCGCCAGCAGGATCGGGCGCTGCGCGTGGCTCCTGATAAGCTGGCGCAGATGGGCGTAGGTCTCAGTGAGCGAGTCCAGCCGGAAGGCCAGCCACTCCGCCAGCCCCGCGTCGTTCCCCAGCAGGCCAAAGGCGCCCAGGAAGCCCCCGCCATCCCAGATCTCCACCGTACGGTCGGTCAGCTGGTGTAGGCGCGCATAGAGCCGGTCCTTGGCGGCCACCATCCGGTCGTAGTCGTACCCCAGGCGTGCCGCCCCGTCGGCGACCGACGGTGGCAGGTCATTGAAGATGAAGGAACGGTGATCCTGGTGGAACGGCGCAATCTCGTAGCCCCATTCCGGCCCGTCCAGCACCGCGCCATCCGCCATCGGATACTGCTCCATGCAGTCCACCAGACGCGCCGCCACCACCCGTCGCGTCTCTTCATCCACCTGGATCGGCCCGCGCGCGCCTCCCGCTCGCCCGGCCCCGTAGTGCGGGCAGAAGAGCCAGAGCTGCCAACCGCGGTCCTTCGCCGCCTGGAGCGTCCGCGTGAGCAGCGCCCGCTTCTCGGCCACCGTCGCCGGCACGTTTGGCACCTGGAGGCCAGATTGATCGGGGCGCTTCCACCACAAGCTGTCCCCGCCCTGGCCCGGGGCCGGCGGCTCTACCCCAAAGCGGCGGTACACGTCCGGGTTGGGATCGAACGTGTACGACTTATCCTCGAACGCCATCGGGCCAATCACCAGGCCGTCCACTCCGCCCGCCTCCCAGGCATCGAACAGCCGCTGGTGCTCGGCCATCACCGGCTCGAGGTGCCGCATCACGTCCATCCACAGGCGCATGCGCGGCGCCGCCCCGGCCTCTGCCGGCCCGTGCGGGCGATCCACCGGCCCCTGGACCTGCTTCGCCCCTTCCGGCTCCATCCGCGCGGATGTCACGCAGACCTCCCGCTTCAGGATCGACCCGGCGCGGGCGCCTCATTCGGGCTGAACGCGCGGCCATCAAGCACCAGCCAGACCCCCTGTTCGCGGAGAAGTGGCTCCGCTTCCGGCGCAAGGCGCTCCCCTGCCACTACCGGGATTGCCGGGCGCTTGACTGCACGAGCAAGCAGCTCGGCACGCCGCAGTGCTCGCTCCACGTCGTGATCGTCCACCACAACGGAGACCTCCACCACCAAGTAGGCGAGTTCGCCACTGTCGCGCCGGAGCCCACGCACGACCACGTCGCTGTAGATGAGGTCCCGTCGATCCGCCGGAGTAATGGCACCGCGGCTCTCCGCATCGTCGAGCAGCTCAGCCAGTTCCTCACTGCTCAGCGCATGTATCTTCCGGAGCAGGTCGCTGAAGTAGGCCGGTGCCCGATCACGGTAGCGTGCCTCGAGAGCTGCTCCCTGGAGACTACCCACACGGACCTCGGTACGCCGCTGCGCCTCTGCCAGGGCTCCGACCCGCTCCTCAGTGCGGCGCTGCGCCTCCGCCAGAGCGTTGACCCGCTCCTCGGTGCGGCGCTGCGCCTCTGCCAGGGCATCGACGCGGGCGCTCAGTTGGAGCAGTGCCTGCGCCAGTTCGTCCACGCGTGCTTCGGTGCGGCGCTGCGCCTCTGCCAGGGCATCGACGGCGGCCGTGAGCTTATCGACCCGCTCCTCGGTGCGGCGCTGCGCCTCGGTGAGCTGGGCCAGCTGCTCATCCGTCCGCGCCTGAGCCTCAATCAGCCGGGCCAGTGCTGCCTCAATCCTGTCTACGCTCGCCTCCAGCACGTTCACCACTCCAGAATGGTCCTTGGCACGGCGTGGCACACGCCGCCTCATACTGACTATAACCGGCCAACCATCCCCTGTGACCTGGCCAACCATTCTCTGTGATGTGGAGACGCGGCCTGCGTCTGTCGTTCCTGACGACCGTAACCGTCGACGCCAGGGTAGACCTACCTGCCGCCAGGTACAGTAACGGGGATCGCTCGAGCCTGGAGCGTTGTCGCGAACGTCACTCCCCGTGCCGATACGGACGGGGGCTGGAAGGAGCCTCGTCATGCCAGTACTCGCCCTCCACGGCGGCTCGCCCGCCGTCACTCACCCGCTCGGCCGCAGATGGCCCATCTGGGACGACCTCGAGCGTTCATTGCTTGATGAGGTGCTCACCAGCGGGAAGTGGTGGCGTGGCGGCTACGACGATCCGGCTCAGTCCAAGGTCGGCCAGTTTGAGGCCGCCTTCGCCCGCTTCCAGGACGCCCGGTTTGGCATCGCCGTCACCAACGGGACCACCGCTCTGGAGTGCGCCTACAAGGCCGTGGGCGTCGAAGCCGGCGATGAGGTGATGGTGCCGGCGGTGACGTTCATCGCCACGGCAACCGCAGCGCTCCAGGTGGGCGCCGTGCCCGTCTTCGTCGACGTCGACCCGCGCACCTACACCATCGATCCGCAGGCGGTGGAGGCGGCCATCACCGACCGCACGCGCTGTATTGCGCCGGTCGATTACGGCGGGATGCCCTGCGACTACGACGCCCTAATCGCCATTGGCCGGCGCCACGGCATCCCCATCGTCGCCGATTGCGCCCACGCCCACGGATCGCAATGGAAGGGGCGGGGCGTTGGCGCCCTCACCGAGATGGGCACCTTCTCCTTCCAGCAGGGCAAGACGCTCACGACCGGCGAGGGCGGCATGGTGCTCACCGACGACGAGGCGCTCGCCGAGAAGGCCTACTCCTACCACCACATCGGCCGGCTGAAGGGGCGCCCCTTCTATGAACACCACCTGCCGGCCTCCAACCTGCGTATGACGGAGTGGCAGGGCGCCATCGGCCTCGCCCAGCTCTCGCGGCTGGCCGCGCAGACGGAGATCCGTGAGCGCAACTCCCGCTACCTGGCGGCTGGCCTGGAGCGCCTGCACCGCGACGGCGTCGGCGTGGCGCCGCTCTTCCGCGACGAGCGGGTCACCCGCTGGGGCTTCTACATGTGGCACTTCAAGTTCCTGCCCGAACGCTGGGACGGCATCACGCGCGACCAGTTCCTGCGCGCCCTGCGCGCCGAAGGCGTGCCCTGCGGCACCGGCCACACCCAGCCGCTCTACAAGAACCCGCTCTTCCTGGAGGCCGATCGCGCCTTCGGCCGCACGGGGTTCCCCATCCGCGGGCAGCCCTACGGAAAGACAATGGACTACTCGCGAGTGGTCTGCCCTCAGACGGAGCGCATCTACGCCACCGAGGCCGTCCATCTCAGCCACCCCCTGTTCCTTGGGCCCCAGTCGGATATGGACGCCATCCTCGGCGCCATCGCCAAAGTGTGGATCCATCGCCACGAACTCCACGAGGGTTAAGCGCTGCCCTCGCGTTCTCTGCTAGCCCCGATCCTTCATGGCTGGGATTAACCCCTCTCCCTATGGCCGAGATCAGTTCCCTCTCCCACAGGGAGAGAGTGGGGGATCGTGCCCATTCGCGCCCGTAGCCCCTTCTCCCTTTGGGAGAGGGTTAGGGTGAGGGCTCCACTCATGGAGACCCGATCATGCTCCGCCGGAGCACCAGCGTGGCAAGGCTGGCCAATTCCACAGGAATCGAGGAGAAGGGGGCTATACCCCAGGCTCCCGTGTAGCTTCAGAGGCCCTGAGCCGGATCAAGCGGCTGTGATCCACCACCGTAAGCCACCACCGCCAGATGCCCCGTGACCCAACCGGCGGGACCGGCGCCACTGGCGCGACCGCCCCTTCAGCTGTCCGTCTGGCCGAGCTGATCGCGGCCCTCTCCCTGGCGACCGACCTCGGGATGGGCCAGCCGATGGAGCACGCCATCCGCACCTGCCTGCTGGCGCTTGGCCTGGGCCAGGCCCTCGGCCTGCCCCGCGGGGAGCTCAGCGAGGTCTACTACGTCGCTTTACTCCGCCGCATCGGCTGTACGAGCGACTCTTACGAGCTGGGCAGCCTGTTCGGCGACGACCTTGCCGCCCACGCGCGCTTGTTTGCTCTCGACTTCGCCCGGCCGCTGGACGTGCTGCTCGACATGCTGCGCCACGCCGGCGAGGGACGGCCACTTGGGGAACGTGTGCGCGCCGTCGCCGGCTCGCTTGCTGCCGGACCGGGCATGCCCGGCGCGCTGTTCCGTGCCAGCTGTGAGGTCGCCCAGGGCCTGGCGCAGCAGCTCGGCTTCGGGCCGGCGATCCAAAGCGCGCTGGGGCAGACCTTCGAGCGCTGGGACGGGCGCGGCTTCCCCAACCGGCTCAAAGGAGAAGCGATCACGCTCCACGCCCGCATCGTCCAGGTGGCGGAAGATGCCGAGGTGTTCCATCGGTTGGGCGGGATCGATGGCGCGGTGGCCGTGGTCCGGCAGCGGTCCGGCGCCGGCCACGATCCTGCCATCGCCGCGCTCCTCTGCCGCCTGGCGAGCCGGCTGTTCGCGCCCCTGGCGATCGAGCCGGCCTGGGTTGCCGTGCTCGGCGCCGAGCCGCCGCCCCACCAGACGCTCTCCAGCGAGCGTCTGGACGCCGGTCTGCAGGCCGTTGCCCAGTTCGCTGACCTGAAGTCGCCGTATACCGCGGGTCATTCCGCTGGCGTGGCTGACCTGGCAGCCCGAGCGGCGGTGCAGGCCGGCTTGCCCGCGGCCGACGTCACCATCGTCCGTCGCGCCGCGCTGGTCCACGACGTCGGGCGCGCCGGCGTGCCGAACGGCGTCTGGGACAAGCGCGGGCCGCTCACTGATGGGGAGCGGGAACGGGTTCGACTGCACCCCTATTATTCGGAGCGGGTCCTGGCGCGAGCTACGGGCCTGGCGCCATTGGGGGCCCTGGCGGCGCTTCATCACGAGCGCCTGGATGGATCCGGCTACCATCGGGGCGCGCCGGCCGGCATGCTGCCGCCGGCGGCGCGTATCCTCGCGGCGGCCGACGCCTA
>DAOTTI010000083.1:0-12091 GCA_034437795.1 Chloroflexota bacterium
GGCTGGCCTGGCGCAGCCGCTCCCCCCCGTGGCGCCAGGCGCCTGGCGCCTCCCCCGGCGGCCACTCGCCGTGCCCATTGCCGCGCCGGCCTTCGCCCGCGTCCTCCAGCTGGCGCACGAGGCCTTCAACGGCGACCCGCGCGATGCCGCCGGCTGGCTCATCGCCCGCGGCCTGGGCTTCCCTCTTCCGCTCCCCACGCCGGATGAGCTGCGGGGCATCCACGTCGCCGCCGAACCCGTGGCTATGGAGAAGCCGCCCCTCTCCGCGCCTCGCTTCATCGCGCCCCCACGCCGCCGCCCCGAGCCGCGCGCTCCGCTCCCACCCGACGACAGCGCTCCGTCCGGCGACGAGCTTCGCAAGCAGCGTGAAGCCCTGGGCCTCTCCCAGCGCGACCTGGCTGCGGCCTCCGGCCTCTCCCGCGGCCTGGTGGCCGAGATCGAGCGCGGCCGGCGCAAGCACGTGCTCACCCGCCTGCGCCTCGCCGAGACCCTCGCGTCCATCGCCCGCTCCAGGCAGCCAGCCTGACCGTCCCCCCGCGCCGCCCGTTCCACTGCTCCGCGCCGGTGCCGGGGCGGCGTGGCCGCCGCAGATGACATCCTCTCCCCGTGGCCGGCGTTCCCCCGCTCCGCGTCGGAGCGGGGGCGGCGGGGCCAAGCCGCACGGCTGTGGCCCCGACCGAAGGGGGTGAGGGCTGCCCTCCCCTCCCGGTGCGGCTTGGCCACGGCCGAAGGGGGTGAGGTCTCTGCTCTCTCCCGGCGCGCCCACGATCAAGGGGGGTGAGGGCTGCTCGCCGCGTCCCCGTGTCTCCGCGTCCCCGCGTCGGGGCGGGGCGGCAGGGCGCAAGGGGATCAGCTCCGCTCAGTACGCGCGTGCGACGATCACCCGCCGTCGGGCCGGGCGCCCGCACCAGGCGCATGGGCCGGGATCGTCCGGCAGCGGGACGAATGTCTGGTTCCGCCGTTCGAGCGGATAGCAGCGCACGGTTGCCCGCGTAGCCTCCTGGATCGCCTCCGCACAGCCTGTGTCCTCGCACCAGCGGGCCAGCGCGTAGCCCTGCGCCACCGCCTCCTCCAGTCCGGCCCGGTCGTCCACGACGGCCGTCCTGGATGCCCGTAGCTCGCGGGCGCGCGCCGCCAGCGCCTGCTGGACTGAGCCCAGCACCTCGCCCACTGCCTCGGCAATGCCGGAAAGGGGGATCGTACGCTTCTGGCCATCGTGGCGCGTCACCGCCACCGCCTGCCCCGCGGCCACGTCACGCGGCCCGACCTCCAGCCGCAGCGGCGTCCCGCGGCGCTCCCAGTAGAAGAACTTCGCGCCCGGGCGCAGGCCCGGCCTCGTGTCAATCTCTACCCGCAGGCCGGCAGCCGCTAGCTCCCGGCGGACGCGCCCAGCGGCGTCCTCGACGGTCCGCGTCGATTCGTCGTCACGCCCCGGCACGGGGACAATCGCCACCTGCACCGGCGCCACCATGGGCGGGAAGATGGCCCCCCGATCGTCCCCGTGCGCCATCAGCACGGCCCCGATGACGCGGGTCGACATGCCCCACGACGTGGCGTACACGGGGTGGGGCTGGCCGTCCTCTCCCTGATAAGTCACGTCGAAGGCGTTGGCGAAGTTGGGGCCCAGGTCGTGCGACGTGCCGGCCTGCAGTGCCCGCCCGTCCTGCATCATCGGCTCGATCGTAAACGTGGCCACCGCGCCGGGAAACCGTTCGTGGGCCGGCTTCTCGCCGGGCAGGACGGCCAGCCCCAGCACGCGGTCGGCAAACTCCTGGTACACGCCCAGCATGGTGAGGGCGAAGGCCCGCGCCTCCTCGGCCGTGGCGTGGGCGGTATGCCCCTCCTGCCACAGGAACTCCGTCGTCCGCAGGAACGCGCGGGGGCGCTTCTCCCAGCGCACCACGTTGCACCACTGGTTCAGCAGCATGGGCAGGTCGCGGTGGCTACGGATCCAGCGCCGCAGCGTGGCCCAGATCACCGTTTCTGACGTGGGCCGCACAACCAGCGGCTCTTCCAGCCGTTCGCCGCCGCCGTGCGTCACCACCGCCAGCTCCGGCGAGAAGCCCTCCACGTGCTCCGCCTCGCGCTGGAGGTAGCTCTGCGGGATCAGCAGCGGGAAATAGGCGTTCTGCACCCCCAGGCGCTTGAAGCGCTGGTCCAGCTCCCGCTGGATGATCTCCCAGATAAGGTACCCGTTCGGCCGCAGGATCCAGCAGCCACGCACCGGCGCCTGATCGACCAGCTCAGCCGCAGCGATGATGTCCTGGTACCACTGGGCATAATCGGCCGCCCGCGGGGTAATCGGCCCTTCCCCGCCCGGCTGCGCCGGTTGCGCCGCCTCCCCGGGCCCCACTCGTTCGGCCACCGGCCGTGCCTGCCCTTCCTGTCGTTCCTGTCGTTCCTGTCGCTCCTGCTGCTGCACCATCAAGCCGAGTATACCTGCGCCCCGCGCCGTACCCTATGATCCTGTGGTCCGGACGCAGACGCGCCGGATCACGGAGCCTGGCCGCACAGCCAGCGTCGAGCCACACCGACCGGTTCAGAAGGAGCGTCCCATGCCCGACTTCCCAATCGTCGATTCGCACGTGCACCTGTGGGATCCTACCCGCTTCCGTATGGCCTGGCTGGATGCCCTCCCGCACCTCGACCGGCCCTTTGGCGTCGCCGAGTATCGAGAGCACACCGCCGGCATCGAGGTGGAAGCGATGGTCTACCTGGAGGTGGACGTTGCGCCGGAGTACAAGCTGCTGGAAGCGCAGTGGGCCGTGGCCCGCGCCGGCGAGGAGCCGCGTCTCCAGGGCATCGTCGCCTCTGCGCCCCTCGAATACGGGGCGCAGGCCCGCGCCTTCCTGGAGGCCCTGGTCGCCCTCGACCCGCCGCGTCCTATGGGGGCAGCCGCTTTGGCCGGCGCCGCGCCGCACCGCCGGCTGATCAAGGGCGTGCGCCGGCTGCTCCAGTCCGAGCCGGACCCGCGCTTCTGCCTGCAGCCGCGCTTCATTGAAGGCGTGCAGATGCTGCCGGACTTCGGCCTCTCCTTCGACCTCTGCATCGTACACACGCAGCTTCCCGCCACCATTGAGCTGGTCCAGCGCTGCCCTGCGACGAGCTTCATCCTGGATCACCTCGGCAAGCCGAATATCCGTGGCCGCCAGCTCGACCCATGGCGCCAGCAGATCCAGGAACTGGCGTCGCTCCCCAACGTCATCTGCAAGGTCAGCGGCGCCGTCACCGAAGCGGACCACCAGCGCTGGACGATGGACGACCTCCGGCCGTACATCGAGCACGTCCTGGACGTCTTCGGCGAGGATCGCGTGGCCTACGGCGGCGACTGGCCTGTGGTGCTCAACGCGTCCAGCTACCGGCGCTGGGTGGAGACGCTGGATGCGCTGACCGCGCACCTCTCCCCCGCGGCGAAGCGCAAGCTGTGGGCCGAAAATGCCCGCCGCTTCTACCGCCTGGGTGAGTAGCGGCCGGTGAAACGGCTTGCCATCGGTGTTCCTGGCACGACGCGTGTCGGCTCGCTCCCTCGCAGGGTGTGGTTCGTTCCCAACCCGGCACGCCCAGGCCAGCGGGAGCCGATTGCGATCTCGCTCGTGGCACTAGCTGAGGTCGCGTCGGCCCTCTCGCGCCGTACGCGTGAAGGCGCGCTCACCACCCTAGAAACTCAGGTCAGTCGGCCCGCTCGGCTAGATACCGTGCCCAGTTGGCGACCCAGGCGCGGTGGAGCTGGTCCGCCTCATCGAGCAGCAGACGCACCTGCTGGACGGGGGCCGGGGCGCCTGACGCCTGTGCCTGGGCGACCAGGCCGGCGGCCTCCCGGAGCAGGAGCGCCGCCCGCGCCGCCCCCGCGCCATCTGGCCGCGCAGTGGAGGACGAGAGCGTCGCGAGGGTGCTGCTCGCCTGCCGGCTCCAGGAAAGCTGGGCCTCCAGGTAGAGCGCCCGCGCCAGGCTCACCTGGCTGTCGCTGGATAGCAGTGCCGCCGGACCGGCGCCCGCCGCGCGCGCGCCCCACTCTGCTCCCGCGCCCGGCGCCAGGCTCGCTGCGGCGGCGAGGCGCAGCGCGCCGCTATAGGCCATCCATGCCCGATCCAGCGTGGCCAGCGCGCGCCTGGCGGCGGCCGTCGAGGCGGGCTCACCGGCGTCCTGCACCGCCACCGCCTGGATATGTGGCGGAGCGCCGCTGCGCCCCGCCGGCACGACGGGCACCGCAGGCATCGCCGCTGGCTGCGCCGGCTTGCCAGCCTGCGGCGGTGCCCGTTCGCCCTCAACCGGCGCGGCCGTCTCCCCTTGCGCGCCCCGCGCAGATGAGACGGATGGCCCGCCGCTCGCCCCCTCGGCCGCGGGGAAAGCGCTCTCGCTCCCCGGCCCCCTGACCGCGGGCGCCACGAAGAGAGGCGATGTGCCGCCGGAGACGGGTAGCGGAGCCAGCGGCGCCCGAGCATCGCCGGATCCCACCGTCGGCGGCGGGTCGCCCGCCCGCGTGCCGGATGGAGCGCACGGACAGCCGGCCGCGTCCTGCTCCGCGCCGGAGCCGGGCCGGCCATGATCCGCGTGAGACGGGCGCACCGGCTGGGCGCGCTGCGGGTCAGACGCGGCAGGCGGCGAGCCCTCCGACGGCCGCTCGGCGAGGGCCCCCGGCGCCACCGCGCCAGCGTGCCTGGCCGGCGCCGCCGAGTGAGCTGGAGCGCTGAGGGAGGAGATCGCCGGCCGGCTTGCAGCCACCGCCAGCACGCCCAGGAGCACCAGCAGCGCCAGCAGCCCGAACCGCGTGCCAGCAACGGCCGCTCCCCATCTCCGGCCTGGTGAGGCCGGCGCTGGCGACGATGGGCGCACCGCCAGGACCGGGGCGGCGCACAACGTGCGGTATGCCAGGTTGATCGCGCACATGCGCGCCGTCGCATCCGGGGCGCGGTTCACGTCGGGGTGGAAGGCGCGCGCCAGCCGCCGGTACGCGGCGCGGATCGCCGCCGGATCGGCGCCGGCATGGAGACCAAGAATGGCGTACGGATCAACCATCTGGCCGACCTGGAAGGGGCGCGGCATCCGTCATCTGGCGGATGCCGCCCCATTGTAGTGTCGGCCGCGCGCGCTGAAAGTGAAGGAGTACCACCTCCCACCGGCCCGTTTGGCCGCGCCGGGTATCATCTGCCCCAGGCCGGACCGTCCCCGTGCTGCCCTCACCGGCGACTGGTCGGTGCGCGCCTCATCCTGGATCGGGGAACAGCCAGCATGCCACAGCGTCCCACCATCGCTATGATCGGCGCCGGCAGCGTCGTCTTCGCCAAGCGCCTGCTGATCGATCTCCTCTCCTGGCCCTCGCTCCAGGAGAGCGACATCCGCCTCATGGACATCCACCAGGGCCGGCTGGACATGATCCACGCCCTTGCCACGCGCCTGGTGGAACAGGAGCGCCTCGCGGCCAGGATCAGCCAGACGACCGACCGGCGGGAGGCGCTGGATGGCGCCGGCTACGTCATCTCCATGATCCAGGTGGGGGGCCTGGAGATGTACGAACATGACGTGGAGATCCCGCGCCGCTACGGGATCGACCAGACGGTCGGCGACACCCTCGGCCCCGGCGGCGTCTTCCGCGGCCTGCGCACCATCCCTGTCTTGCTCTCCATCGGCCGCGACATGGAGGAACTGTGCCCGCACGCCCTGTTCATCAACTACAGCAATCCGATGAACATCAACATGTGGGCCTTCTCACGCGCCACCAGGATCCGTAACGTCGGGCTCTGCCACTCGGTGCAGGGCACCGCCGCCCGCCTGGCGCGCTTCATGGGCGTGCCTCTGGAAGAGCTGAGCTACTGGTGCGCCGGCATCAATCACCAGGCGTGGTACCTGGAGCTGCGCCGCGGGCACGGGCCGCTGGCGGAAGATCTCTACCCGCTCCTGCGCCAGAAGATGCAGGACCCCGACATCTATGCCCAGGACCGCGTGCGCTTCGAGGTGCTGCGCCACTTCGGCTACTTCGTCACCGAATCCACCCATCACATGAGCGAGTACGTCCCTTGGTTCCGCACTACCAGGGAGCGCATCGAGCAGTTCACCAGCCCGCGCTGGGACTACTTCCAGATCTGCAAGCAGCGGCAGGACCCGCACTACGAGAAGATCGAGCGCCAGGTGCGGGGCGAGGAGCCGATCGAGACGCGGCGCACGCACGAGTATTGCTCGTTCATCATCAACGCCATGGAGACGAACACCCCCTACCTCTTCAACGGCAACGTGCCGAACACGCTGGGCCGCTCCACCCAGCTGAACGGCGGGGCCGGATCGGTGCTGATCAGCAACCTGCCGCCCAATTGCAACGTGGAGGTGCCGGTCCTGGCCGATGGCACCGGCCTCCATCCCTGCGCCATTGGCGATCTCCCCGAGCCGTGCGCGGCCATCAACCGCACCAACGTCAACGTCCAGGCCCTGGCCGTGGAGGGCGCCCTCGCCGGTGACCGGGAGATGATCTATCGCGCCGTGCAGATGGACCCGCTGACCAGCGCCCTGCTACCGCTCTCCAGGATCCGCGAGATGGTGGACGAGCTCTTTGCCGCCGAGGCCGACTACCTGCCCCAGTTCACACGGGGCAGGGTATGGGCCGGCAGCGCCACGGGGGACGACCATGCTCCCGATGGTAGGGTGAGCGCAAGCGTGCCGCCGGTGGCCACCGCCTGACCACCGCCCGGACCATGATAGCTTCCTTGTCCCCTCATGGCGGCTCATTCCATGCCTGCCACGTCCCGTAGCTGGCTGCGTCTCAAGATTGCATAGGGGAGTTGCGCGCCCGGGCAGCGGGTGCCCTACTCCGGGGGCCATTCGGTCTGGATGGCGGCCTGGTACTGGCTATCGGCCATGCTGGCGCCTCGAACGGACGACTCGCGGACCACCAGGGTCGGCTTGATGAGCACCTGAGGCGGGGACGGAACTTGGCCAGCAAGCAATTGTGCCAGCATCTCAAAAGCGCGGCGGCCCATGCTGTAGAGCGGCACGTGGATTGTGGACAGCGGCGGGTGCACCATGGCGCTCAGGCGCCCCCCGCCAAAGGCCACGATAGCCACGTCGTCCGGGACGCGTAGCCCGAGCACGTCGCACGCCCGCAGCACACCGATGGCCATGGCCTCCGAGTAGACGAAGATGGCCGAGAGCCGGCGAGGCGGCTGGAGGAGGCGCATGGCTGCATCGTAGCCCCCCGTGACGTGCGACGGGCCACGGGCGATCAGGGCCGGATCCGGCGCGATGCCGGCCTCCTCGAGCGCCTGGAAATAGCCGTTGAGCTTCTCGCGGGAGTTGGCGGTCTCAGCGAGCAGGGTGATGGCCGCGACGTCGCGATGGCCCCGGTCCAGGAGATGGCGTGTCGCAAGGTAGCCGCCGCGGGCGTAATCGGCACGGATCTGCACCGACCCGGGGGCCTCAAGCCGCCGGTTGACCAGGACGATCGGATGGTGCTGCGCGAGCAACTGGCGCAGCAGGTCGTCTGGCAGGCGTGAGCTGCACAGGATTAGACCATCGGCCCGCCGCTCCTGAAGCAGACGGATGGAGGCCAGTTCGCGGTCGGGTGTGTCACCGGCGTTACATAGGAAGACGTGGTAGCCGCGCTCCTGGGCGGCGGCTTCGATGGCTGTGGCCAGTTCAGTGAAGAACGGGTTACTGATGTCCGGCAGGGTCAGTCCGATTGCTTGCGTGCCTTTCCCGGTCAAGCTGCGTGCATTGGCGTTCGGCCGGTAGCCGAGCTGCTCCATCACGTTCAACACCCGCTGCCTGGTCTCCGGGGCAATCTGCGTCTTGTTATTGAGGACACGTGAGACGGTCTGGCGCGATACGCCGGCGGCCCGCGCGACCTCGCGGATCGTGAGCACGGTCACAATGTACCACGCGCCCTGGCGCGCGTCAACGGCCCCTGTTTCGCTACTTGACAGAGAGAGGTCAGTCGGTGCACCATGAGAACATATACGTGACCGTGTAACATGGCAGACGCGGCTGCTGCGGAGGTCCGCATGAAGGCTGCGCTCATCGTTGCTGCCCCACGGTGGTGGGACCAACTCGACCACCTCGCCGTATCAGGCGAGGCCAGGACCCATGCGCCGCCCCAGCACGAGCCGGCGGCATGTGCGGCTCTGCTGGATCCGTGGGCCCGCTTGCCAGGCCCTGCCGGTATGCTCGGCACCACGCGGATTGCGTGAGGAGCGAGCGCGTGCCACCACGCGAGGCGAGGCGGATTGTCTTCTCTGCGCTACGGCAGGCGGCGTGGGAGCGTGTCCCGCTCCCGGCACACCTGGGCCCGACGGAGGTGCTTGTGCGTGCCGCGTGCACGCTGGTCAGCGCCGGAACCGAGATTGCCATCTATAGCGGTAGCCACATTGGCTACACCATTCCCGATGCGACCTATCCCCGATTGCCAATGAACCCGGGCTACGCCTTCGCTGGCACGGTGGAGACGGTCGGGGAGGCAGTGACCTCGCTGCAGCCGGGGGACCGGGTAAGCGGAGGAATGCCCCACGCAGACTGGGCAGTGGTGGACGTCTCGCGCGGTGGCCTGCTGCCCTTGCCTGAGACGGTCTCGTTCGAGCAGGCGTGTCTGGCCCGCGTAGCGGTGTTCTCGTTGCAGGGCATACGACTCGCTCGTCTGCAGTTGGGCGAGCAGGTGGCAGTCTTCGGCCAAGGCCTGATCGGTCAGTTCGCGCGTCAGTTCGCCGCCATCGACGGGGCGGCGAGTACACTCGCCATCGATCTGCTGGACGCCCGCTTGGCGATTGCCGCCCGCCATGGGGCGACCCATCTGGTGAACCCGTCGCGCGAAGACGTGCGCTCCGCCATCGCCGCGGCAACCGAGGGCCGCGGCGTAGACGTCGCCATCGAGGCGACGGGTAATCCGGCGGTGATTAATGACGCGCTTAAGGCAGCCGCCATGCTCGGCCGCGTGATCCTGCTGGGGAGCCCCCGCGGCCGCGTGGAGATCGACGCTTACACCGACATCCACCGCAAGGGCGTGGCCCTGATCGGCGCCCACGGGCGCACCGCATCTGTGCCTTCGAACCCGTATTACCGCTGGACTAGCGCCGAGCATCACCGGCTAGCGGTGGAGTTCATCCGACAGGGGCGGCTGCGTACCGACGCACTGGTGACTCACCGTGTGCCGGCCGACGACGCATTGGCAGTCTTCGAGGCGTTGACGCTCCGGCCGCAGGATTTTCTGGGGGTGGTCATCCACTGGCACGAGATGGAGTAACGGCAGGCAAAAGACAGGCAGCAGACAGGCAGAACCGGGGAGGGAGAGCAGAGCAGACGAAGGAGCCGCGCCGCCAGGTACACGACACGCGCGGTGCGGTCACTGATTTGGACCGGGCCGGGTTAGAAATGCCGGCCCGTGGCACGTCTGGATGTGCGGGAGGTACGCACCATGATGCCAGGGCGATGCATGAGCCGAAGGGCGTATGGCCAGCGTGTGGTGGCCTGGGTAGGAGGAGGCGTGGCCGCTGGCGCGCTGGCCGCCTGCGGCTGGGCGCCGCAGGCGGCCGCACCGAAGGCGGATGCGCAACCAGTCCAGATCCACTACTCCTATTGGGCGACGGGCACCAGTGGCGCTGTGCAGGAAGACTGGGTGAAGATGTTCAATGCCAAGGGAGGTCGGGTCAGGGTTACCACCAGCCAAGTAACACAGGACTACTGGGGCACGATGACTGCGCAGGCCGTGGCGGGGTCAGGTGCCGACCTGTGGATGGGACAGAGCGAGCGCTTCCCCGAACTGGCGGCCCGCGGGCTTGCGCAGAGCGTGGAGCGCTACTTTAAGCGTGACGCGAAGAGCCTGAACACCGATGACTTCGTGCCCAACGCACTAGAGCAGTACCGCTTCCATACTGAGAGACGGCTCATGTTCCAGGGTGATACCTTCGCCATCCCATACATGACCACCTTGGAGATGTTCTACTACAACCTGGACGCAATCCAGCAGGCGGGCGCCAAGCTGCCGCCGCGCGACGGCAACTGGACGTGGGACGACTTCCTGACGCTGGCCAAGGCCGTCACCAAGGTGAAGGCCGACCAGACTCTGGAGAAGGCCGCCTTCTTCCTGCACACTGGCTGGATCTACCACCTGCCGTGGCTATGGAGCTTCGGCGGCGACTACTTCAACAAGGACTTCACCCGATGGACGCTCGACTCGCCGGAGGCGCGGGCGGCGTTCCAGACCTACGTCGATTACCGGCACAAGCACCATGTGGCCCCGATCCCCGGCAAGGACTTCGTCGGCGCGAACGCGACCGACCTGTTCTTTGACGGCACAGTAGCGATCTGGATCTGCAACACCGGCTGCCAAATCGTGATGCAAGACCGCCAGGCCGCGTTCAGGTGGGACATCGCCCACATGCCCAAGGGGAAAGCAGGGCCGGCGAACTTCCACGCCGCCGACGCCCTCCTCGTCTCCAGCGCCTCCAAGCACGTCGAGGCCGCCTGGGAGTTCATGAAGTATTCGGTTAGCCCCGAAGCGGAGGAGCGGTACGGGCGTGAGGGGATCCACATGCCCAGCCGCAAATCCGTCGTGAACAAAGTGTTTGTCCGACCTGGGACGCCGTGGACTGAGGAGATCAACCTAGAAGCGCTCAAGTACGCTCGCCTGCGGCCGCTGACGGCCGACTACTTTTACTACAACCAGGTCATGAATAAGTACTTCGCCCAGATGATCAACAATGAGATTGCGGTGCCGGATGCCCTGGTCAGGATCCAGCAAGCCGTGGATTACATTCTGAAGAACCACGACCTGCCGGGACAGTATTAGTACTGCGCGAGAGTTTCCAGAGCACGGACGTGTAGCGCATACCAGGTCAAAGACTCGGGGAGTTTGCAGGCATGAAGTATCGTGAGTTGGGCCGCCGCACCGGGCTGCGCGTATCGGAGGTGGGCCTTGGCGCCTGGGGCCTGGGTGGCCGACAGTTCGTTCTTCCCGCCGCTGGGGGCGGGCTCACTCCCGCCACCTATGGGGATGTCTCGGAAGACGAGGCCCGCGCCCTACTTCAGGCTGTGCTCGACTGCGGGATCAACTTCATCGACACCGCTCCATACTACGGTGCCGGCCGGAGCGAGGCGCGGATTGGGCGAGCCATCAAGGGACGCGACGACATCATCGTAGCTACCAAGGTAGGCGTGTTCATCGATGATGCGGGGCGCTCAGGCCGCCGGTTCACGCGCGACGTGGTGATGACCCAGTTGGACGAGAGCCGCCGCCGCCTCGGTCGCGACGTGATCGATATCGAGCTGCTACACAGCCCAACGCACGAAGAGTATGGTACGGGTGAGTCGCTGGAGGCGCTGCACACGCTAAAGGCGCAAGGAAAGGTTCGCTTCGTCGGCGTCTCGGTCAATCTCGGTGAGAAGAGCCCCAACCGCGAGTTCATCGAGCGCGGTGAGGTAGACGTGATCGAGCTGCCCATCAGCCTGCTCCGGCCGCAGGGGGCGGAGCTACTGCCTCTGGCCAGGGCACATGGGGTGGGCATCATCGTCCGCGAGGCCCTGGCTAACGGCATGCTCACTGGCCAGTTCACGCCCGATACGGTCTTCGGCAAGGACGACTTCCGCAGCAAGTGGCCGCGGCAACGGATCATCACCGAGTACGAACAGTTTAAGCGCCTGTCGTTCCTATGCGAGGACGGCGTACGTACGCCGTCCCAGGTGGCGCTGCAGTGGGTACTGAGCCTCGAGGGCGTCTCCACCGTGATTGGCGGCGCGATGAGCCGTTCCGAGCTCCTCGAGAATGCTGCTGTGCCTGACCTCCCCCCGCTCTCTGAAGAGATGTTGGCGCGCGTGCGTGCGGTACAGGGTTTGGTGACGTCGGTCCCGCGCGTCTACTAAGTGCTGCATCCGCCACGTCGAGGCAACCTTTGCCGGAAGGGCTATGCCTGGTCGCCGACGGGGCTGATGCCGGCGGCGCCGACCCCAGAGGAACGGGTGTCGATGGGCATTCCCGTAGGCGGTGGCTTCCCGAACCGCGTCGCACACCTCCTCCCAGCGCTCGAAGTGGCGGCCCTTGAGCGCCTGGGAGCGGAAGATCTTCCACCAGGGCTCGATCAGGTTCAGGTAGGGGGCGTACGTGGGCTGGAAGACGAAC
>DAOTTI010000084.1:0-12970 GCA_034437795.1 Chloroflexota bacterium
CGTTGCCTTCGCGGTCGATGAAGATGTCCGCCGGGTTCTTGAAGGTGCCCGACGGCTTGTACATCCCGTCGATCTCGAAGTCGTAGATGTAGGGCAGTGGGGACAGGAGCGGCCGGTTGTCTTTGTCCAGGGTCCAGGAGTACTCACGGTCGGCGCTCGCCACGCCCGCGCTGCCGGCGAGCAAGGAGAGACTGACTGCTGCCGCCAGGGCCACGCGCAGCCAGGACCGCGCCCGGCCGAGTGGCCGCCTGCCGGCGCGCTGCCTGATACCGATCATCGCCGCTGCCTCCTCATTACCAGTACCAGCTGTCACGGTGCTGCCTATCGAGCGTCAGGACTTGATGCCGGAGTGCGCCATGGACTGGATGACCCGCGACTGGCGGATCAGGAAGACGATGATGGTCGGCGCCGTCATCAGGAAGCCGGCCGCCGACTGGGCCCCCAGGCGCGCCACGGAGGCGGGGCCGTTGGTGAGCGAGATCATCGCCACGGGGATGGTGCGCATCGCCTCGCTGCGCGTGTAGACCAGGGCGCTAAAGGCGTCTCGCCAGTGGTCGATAAAGCCCAGGATGAGGAGCGTGTTCCAGGCCGGCGCCACGTTGGGCATCACGATCCGCCAGAAGATGGTCCACTCGCTGGCCCCGTCGACGCGGGCCGCTTCCAGGAACTCCTGGGGGACGGAGTTCTCCATGAACTGCTTCATCAGGAACAGCCCGTACGGCCAGGCGATGGACGGCAGGATCAGGGCGCCGTAGGTGTCGATCAGCCCCAGCTTCTGCACCACCAGGTAGCGGGGGATGGCCGTGACCTGGGGGGCGAAGGTGAGCGCCGCCACGATCATGGCAAAGATGATGTTCCGCCCCGGCAGGCTGCGGTTCTTGGCCAGGGGATAGGCGCACAGCGAGCAGATCAGCACCTGCAGGAGTACGGTGGTAACGGTCACAAAGACGCTGTTGAACAGGTAGCGGGAGAACGGCACCGTTAGGGCGTTCGTCGCCAGGAGCAGGTCCTGGAAGTTGTCCAGCGTCGGGCGCCGCACGAAGAACGGCGGCGGGAAGAGCAGCAGCTCTTCCAGGGGCTTGAAGGCCGTGGAGACGACGAACACGATCGGCAGCATGGAGAGGCAGGCGAGCGGAATGAGGAAGATGTATTTGGGCGACGGCGTCTCGAAGCGGAAGCGCCGCCCCGCGACGTAGACATAGGACGCCTGCTGCCCCCGCCGGACCCCCCACTGTGGCGGACGTTCACGCATTTCGACTGCGACGGCCATTGCTCGGTTCTCCGTTCTCGGTTCTCAGGTCTTGTCTCAGGTGTCTCAGGTCTTGCTTCACCGCGCTGAGGTGACAGCCCTCAGGCACTCCGTCGTTTTTCTGCCTCGGTTTCTCAGCTCTCCGTGAACGGGCTTAATACTCATTCTTGGACGAGAAGAGCCGGAAGAGGAGCCGCGACAGGCCGAAGGTCCACAGGAAGAGGATGACGGCCACGGCCGCGGCGTAGCCCATCTCGAAGCGGATAAAGGCGAAGTCGTAGAGGTGAGCCACGATGGTGTGGCCGGCGTAGAGCGGGCTGGGCAGGCCGGCCAGTGACGTGGCGATATCAAAGACGGAGAAGCCGGCCACCACCTGCATCACCGAGCCGAACAGGAGCTGTGGCTTCATCATGGGCAGGGTGATGTACCACACCTCCTGCCACGGGTTGGAGATGCCGTCCACCTTGCCGGCCTCATAGAGCTCGGGGGAGACCGTCTGCAGGCCGGCCAGGAAGACGAGGAAGCCGGTGCCCATGGTCATCCACAGGGCGACGAACATGATGATCGGCAGCACCGTCTCCTGAGCGGCGAGCCACTGGTAGGGCTCGGTGATGGCGCCGATATTGAGCAGCCAGTAGTTCAGGTAGCCGTAGCGGTCGCCGGAGAAGAGGATCTTCCAGACGACGTTCATGGTCACGGCCGAGGTGATGGACGGGGCGTAGAAGCACAGGGCCAGCAGCGTCTTCAGGCGCAGGGGCTTGATCAGCCAGGCGAAGAAGAAGGACATGAAGAAGCCGATAGGCCCCGTGATCACGGCAAACTGGATCGTGTTCTTGATGGCGATGAGGAAGACGTCGTCTTCCAGGAAGAGCAGCTTGTAGTTGGTCCAGCCGGTCCAGCGCGGCGGCTCCAGCACGTTGAAGTACGTGAAGGAGAGGAACATGGCGGTGAGCACCGGCGCGATGACGAAGGTGGTGAAGAGGAGCACGTACGGCAGGATGAAGAGGTAGTGGGTGCCGTACTTCTGCCAGAAAAGGGCCAGGCCCGTCTTGCGCGCGCGTACTGCCGGCGCGGCGGGGACGAAGACTTCAGGTCTCGTTGCCATGTCTGATCCACTACCTCCTATCCTGGCGCTGGCGCGCCAGGGTGCTGCTGCACGCTCCATTGCGCTTGCTCACTTGCGCGCTCACGGCGCTTGCTGCACTCCAAGAGCGTTCTTGGTGCACTTGCACCGCTGCCCTCCAGCGTACCAAGTCCAGGGGCCGGCTGGTAAGGCGCCTCCACCTTATCCTGCCGGCCCCTGAAGCCGCGCCGTCATCAGCCACCGCGGCGGTACATGGACTTATCGACCTGGAGGCCGAATTCCTCCTGCTTCTTCGCCAGCTCCCGATTGATGTCGTAGACGGCGTCCTCCAGGGCCTCCCGCGGGTTCACCCCCTGGAGCACAACGCGGTTCCAGGCATTCAGCACGTGGCGGCTGGTGAAGTATCCGCCCAGCACCACCGGCGGCTCCTTGAACCAGCTCCACTGCTCCATGATGGAGGCGATGTCCTGGCGCGGCCATGGCAGGGCCCGCAGCGCCTCCAGGTTGGCCGTGTTCCAGCGGGCCTCCACACCGATCAGCGCCTCCAGCTCGCCACCGAAGCGCTGCTGGGCGTCCTTGGAGGTCCACCACTTGACGAACTCCCAGGCCTTCTCCTTCTGCTGGCTCTGCTGGAAGATGACCACGGCCTGGCCGGTGCCCCCGCTGGTACGGATCACTGTGCCGGGCGCCGTCCCCGGCGGGCAGGGGATGATCCCCGTGCCGAAGACGTTGGGGGTGCCGCAGCGCTTGCCGGGCATGGGGCGCATCTCCCAGCGCCCCGTCAGCTCCGGCGCGGCCACGGAGAACTGGATGTAGGTGAAGTACCCCGAGACCCCCAGGGGTTGCTCACCGGTGCGCATGCGGGTGAAGAAGTTGGCCTCGCGCGGGATCTTGTAGTTGCTGTACAGGTCCGTCCACTCCTGGAAGCCGGCCAGGGCCTCCGGCGTGGTCAGGGCCGAGCGGCAGACCCCACGGCTGCAGTCGTAGTATTCCCCGCCGTTCTGGAAGAGGAAGGGGGTGAACCCCACCGAGCCTTCGGTCACGGCCACGCCGGTGGGCGGCGGGTAGTAGAAGTCCAAGCCGTTCTGCTGCAGCTTGAGCAGGGCGTCGTAGACGTCGTCCCAGGTGTCCGGAGGCTTGATGCCTAGCTCGTGGAGAATGTCCGTCCGGTAGAAGAGCATGGCGAAGTCCTGGGTCTCAGGGAGCGCCCAGTCGCCTTCCTGGGTCATGCCGGGGAGGGTGTAGCGGAAGGGGATCAGCGCGCCGGGACGGAAGCGCGCCGCCACCTCCGGGTAGTCGGGGAACTCGCGCAGGTTCACCAGGCCCTTACGCACGGCGAAGTCGACCGGAAGCTGCGACGGCACCCCCACCGCCACATCAGGGGCCTCGCCAGCGGTGGTAGCCAGCAAGAGCACGGAGCCGGCGCCCTCGCCGAGGGCGGCTGGAGGCAGTACGTGGATGTTGACCTTGATCCCCGTCCGCGGCGTGAAGTCGTCCTCGGCCATGTCCTTCATGATCTGGCCCCACTCGATACCGCGGCCGACCCAGACCGACAGCGGCTTGTCGGGGCCGCCCTTGGCGTAGGTGCTGCCGATGCCGGTGTAATCGCGGAAGAAGGACATGACGAACGCCTTCAGCGACGCCCAGGTCTGCTCGAAGACGTTGGCCTGCACCCGCGGCAGTGGCGTGTCCGGGGCGTGGATCATGATCCACTCCACCTGCAGCGGGTGGTTCTTCATGTTCAGCAACCAGGCGGCGAGCGTCCCCTGGCTACGGTTGAAGTCGTCGATCATCTTGTGCATGTCGTGCGGGCGCCGGACCATGTTCATGATCTGGTCGGCCACGATGCGGAAGGCGCTCGACGCGTCGTTGCGCGACTTGCCGATCTCCTCCATGCGCTTGGCCTGCACCTCCAGACGATCGGCGACGGCCTTCAGGCGGTCGGTGATGCCAGGGATCTTCTCGTGCAGGTCCCACTCCATGTTGGGGTCGGGGTGGGCGCCGGTAACCATCAGCATCTCGCGGCTCATCAGGCTCATCTCGGTGAGCGACTGCTCGAGCACGCGCGTCGTCTCGGCCATGAAGCCGAGGGTCATCTCTAGCTGCAGGATGTGCTCGCCCTTCGTCAGGTAGAAGAGGTAGGGCTTGCCCGACGGCAGCTGCTCCTCGCGGATCGTCTCCAGGCGCCAGTTGCGGTCGGAGCGGAAGAGGATGCTCTTCACCTCGCGGAAGGGGATCTCGCCATCGATCAGTAGCTGGCGGATGCGGGGCCGGCGGCCAGACCAGCCCTGCCAGACGTCCATGCTGATCTGGTACAGCCCGTCTTCAGGCACGCTGAACTTCCAGCGCACCCACTGGCCGGGCAGGCGCCAGCGCCACCCGCCGAACGAGTTCAGCCGGAGCAGCCCCTCCGAGTCGGGCGAGGCCAGGGCATCGAAGTTGACCTCGGCGCGGATGGTTGGGTCGGACTTCTGGTAGACCTCCTCCGCCTCGAAGCGGATGTACGGCTGCCCCGTGAGCTGCTTGAGGCGTTCGGCGGTGACCTCCTTATAGCCCTTGGCCCGCCACTCCGCCAGCCGCTCCTGGTAGGTGGGGATGACCTTCGGTGAATGAATGGTGATCGTCCGGAGCGCGATCGGCTCGCGCACGGTGGTGAGGCGGATGCGGTGCCGGCCCGGGGTGAAGGCGAACCGGAACGGCTCCTCATAGCGGTTGTCCGCGTCCTCGAGGGTCTTCACCTCCCACTGGGGGGATTCGACCTGCGGCGGGCGCACGTCGTTGCCGCGGTTGTCGCGCTTGGGGGGCCAGAAGGAGTCCTTCCAGACGCGGGTGAAGACGATGCGCTTGGCCTCGCGGAAGGGAAGCTCGCCGTCGATGTACAGGTCACGCTGGATCGACGCCCGCTTGCCGGGGATGGGGTAGTACTCGACGGTGATCTCGTAGAGCCCTTTCTCGGGGATATCCACCTCCCACTCCACCGAGCCGTCGTCCATCTCCCAGAGCAGCGTCGGCCCAGGCCGGCCCTGGAAGTTCTCCACCACCCGCAGCCCCGGCCGGCCATCGTCAAACGGCGGGACGTCGGCCGCGCGGTAATTGGCGGCGGGGATGCGGATCTCGATCCCCTTGGTCGGCTGGAACTCCTTGGCCCACTGCTCGCGCATCACCTCGTAGATAGGCTGGGCGAAGAGGTCCTCCGGCGCTAGCTCCTCGAACGTCTTGGGGGGCTGCTGCTGTTGCGCCACGGGGGCGCCGGACTCGCTCGCCGGGTCGTAGTTAGCGGCAAACGTCTGCCCTTGCGGCACGATGGGCAGGACCATGCCGGCCAGCAGCACAGGGGCCGCGATCCGGTGCAGCCAGCGCTGCCATCGCGGCAGGTGGCCGGCGGGTGCCGTCAAACGGCGTGGCGCGTTTGAAACACCCGGAACGGAAGATCGCCATACGCGGTTCATGCACCCGGCTCCTACGTGAACTGGTTTGCCTGCGGATTTGCCTGGCTTGCGGCCATCAGGCGAGCGGTTCTCGTTCAGACTGGTTCACACCTTCCACACCACCGGCAGCAGGATGCCAAAAAAGGCGCCCGCCGTGCAGCCGGCACGTGCGCGCCCCCTGTGGCCCAGTATATCGACAAACCACCTATTGAGCAACTAGGGTCACTTGTTCTAATTCCGCCCTCCGGCGCACCTTACGCCCCTCCTTGCTGCGTTCCCTACCCAAGGTCCTCGCGTAGACCTTCCAGCACTAACACATTCACACTGGACTTCCCAGCAGATGCCCCGGCGAAGGCTGCACTGGCATGGGCCTAGTATAGCCACCCGCCGCGCTCGTGGCGAACCGGTCGCCCCGCCCCGGCGCGCTATACTCGGACCAGCGGGGGGCCAGGGAGATGGCCCGGTCTCCTGCCTCAGTGAAAGTCCACGACTATGGTACTCAGCGATCGGACCATCCGGGAGCTCATCCAGTCTGGTCGCCTGAAGATCGAGCCGTTCGATTCCCTGGCTATCCAGCCGTCCAGTGTGGACCTGCGCCTGGACCGGCGCTTCCGCGTCTTTCGCAGCAACCGCTACACGCACATCGATCCGCGCCAGGAGCAGCCAGACCTCACCGAGCTGATCACGATCGCCGACGGCGAGGCCTTCGTGCTCCAGCCGGGGGAATTCTGTCTCGGCAACACCTGGGAGCGCATCACCCTGCCAGACGACCTGGTGGGGCGCCTGGAGGGGAAGAGCTCGCTTGGGCGGCTGGGACTGGTCATCCACTCCACCGCAGGCTACGTCGATCCCGGCTTCCGCGGCCACCTGACGCTGGAACTGAGTAACGCCGCGTCGCTGCCCATTCTGCTCTATCCGCGCATGAAGATCGGGCAGCTCTCCTTTCTGCGCATGACCACGCCCGCTGAGCGCCCCTACGGCACCCATCCCCTGGGCAGCAAGTACCAGGGGCAGGACGAACCGACCGCCAGCCGCATCCACCTGGATTTTCAGGACGTCCAGGCGAAGTGAGGGACGAACGATGCCACCCGCGGAGCGCACCCCGCCAGCCCCGGCCCTGCCGTCGGTTGACCTCGTGGTCGCCGCCAGCCGCGGCCGGACGGCCCTCATCGCCGGCTTCCTGGCCGGCGTCGGCGTCTTCTTCGCCCCGCTGGTAGTGCTGGCCCTCGGGCTACTGGCCGCCTACCTCGGCTACATCTCCAGCGATGGCTCGACCCCGCTGTGGCGCGCGGGGCGCCCGCTGGAGGCCACCGATTTTCGGGCCGTGTTTGCCCCGGCGGTGAACGAGTTCCCGCTCCTGCTGTGCGCCGGCTTGATGGGCGCCGCGCTCGGTGCCTTCCGGCGCTGGCTGGCCCAGCGCACCGATCCGGCCAGACTGGCGGCGGGCAGCCGGCCCTTCTTCCCCGAGTTCGCGCTGCTGTACGTGCTGCTGGCCGGCCTGACCGTGGCCCTGGCCTTCATCCGCGGGGGCCCGCCTCAGGTCCACCGCCTGCTGGGGGCGGCGCCCGTCTTTCTCCTCTTTCTGCTCTGCGCCACCTGGCTGGCGCACGCCGTCTGGCACTACTGCTTTCGCAACATCGTCTCCCTGCTGGCTAGCGAGCCCGAGCGCGACGCGGCCACTGCCCTGCGCCACCACATCCGTTCCCACCGCTTTGGCGGCAACCGCGTGTGGTAGCTGACGACGGCTGGTCGGTCCCCTCACCCGCCGCCGGCGCCTGAACCGCCGGCCGGACCGCGCCAAGGGGACGTGGGATACAACCAGTGCTATCGGTCGCGCACGGCTGAGTTCCTTCCCCTTTTGGTCGTCCTGCCTCCGGCGGGAACCCTGGACGAGCTGGATCAGGCTGACGGCTCCGCCGGCCGCGAACGCTGGATGCGCCTGGGGCCGTGGGGCTTGCGGGAGGAGTACCATATTGCCTGGTATGGCTCCACTCACTCGCCGCGGGGCACTCGGCAGCGCGCTGGGCGCGGCCGCGCTGGCCCCGCTGGCCGCGGGGTGCCAGCTGAACCCGTTTCGGCGCCCTCCCACCGAGCAGGTCCTGCAGACCTGGCTCTCGCCATACCAGACCCTGGACCCCATCTACACTCAGAGCGCGCTGGAAGCTGAGTACGTCGTCCACATCTTCAGCGGCCTGGTCGGCCTCAACGACAGGCTGGAGGTGGCGCCGGACCTAGCCGAGAAATGGCAGGTCAGCAACGACGGCCTGACCTACACTTTCTCACTGCGCAAGGGCGCGCGCTTCCACGACGGGCGGGACGTGCGCGCCTCCGACGTGAAGTACAGCCTGGAGCGGGCGTGCGATCCTGCCAACCGGTCGCCCGTGGCCGAGACCTACCTGAACGACATTGCCGGCGTGGTCGAGCGCCTGCAGGGGAAGGCCGGCGACATCAGGGGAGTGCGGGTGCGCGACGACGCCACACTGGAGATTACGCTGGTCGAACCCCGCGTCTATTTCCTGGCCAAGCTGACCTACCCCGTGGCCTACGTGGTGGATCGGGCCAACGTGGGGTCCGGCGGCCCGACCTGGTGGACGCGCGCCAACGCCACCGGGCCGTTCCGCGTGCGCGAGGCCAAGCCGCCCGGCGAGAGCCTAATCCTGGCGCGGAACGACGCCTACTACGGCCAGCGGCCGGCGCTGACCGAGGTCCGCTTTCTGCCGGTGGCCCCTCTGCCGGCCTATGAGGCGGGTGAGCTAGACATCGCCGTGCCGGAACTGGCGGACATCGAGCGCGTGACCGATAAGAGCGACCCGCTCAGCCGCGAGCTACGCGTTCGCACCGATCTCGACATCCACTACCTGGGCTTCAACGTCACGGCCAAGCCGTTCGACGACCCGAAGGTGCGCCAGGCCTTCAATCACGCCCTGGACCGCGAGAAGATCGCCACCGTCACTCTGAAAAAGACGGTGGTCAAGGCGGAGAGCATCCTGCCACCCGGCATGCCCGGCCACAACGACAAGGCTCGGACGCTCGACTTCGACGTTTCGCGGGCCCGCCAGCTCATCGCCGAGTCGAGCTATCGAGACGTGAAGAACTTTCCGGAGATTGTGCTCACCATCATGGGCGTGCGCACCAGCGCCCCGCCGGAGGTCAACGCCATGGTGGCGATGTACAAGCAGAACCTGGGCGTGGACGTGCGGGTGCGCCAGATGGACCGCAACACCTTTCTGGAGACCCTGGCCCGCTACCGCGAGCGCTTCCAGGTCTTCTACTCCGGCTGGGTGGCCGACTACGCCGACCCGCAGAACTTTCTGGACCTGCTCTTCCACAGCCAGAGCAACGAGAACCACACCCTCTACTCCAACCCCGACGTCGACCGGCTGCTCGAGCGCGCGCGGTCGGAGCGCGACCACGCGACGCGAATGCGGCTCTACGCCGAAGCGGAGACGCACATCCTGCGGGATGCTCCCTGGGTGCCCCTGTGGCACACCAGGCGGTACGTCCTGGTCAAGCCGTACGTGCAGGGGTACAGTGCGCCACCGATTGTCCTGCCGTGGCTCCGCTCGGTGAGCCTGAAGGGCGCGCCGAACCGGCCTGCGATGACCTGAACCAACCTGAGAGGGATGACCAGCAGCAATGACCCGAAGCGACGGCCGCGCGCCCGATCAACTGCGCCCGGTCCGGATCACGCCGAACTACCTCGACCACGCCGAAGGCTCGGCCCTAATTGAGGTGGGTAAGACGCGCGTGCTCTGCGCTGCCAGTGTGGAAGAGAGCCAGCCGCCCCATCTGCTGGGGACGGAGCAAGGCTGGATCACCGCCGAGTACGCCATGCTGCCGCGCTCCACCCACGTCCGCTCGCCGCGGGAATCCACCCGCGGGCGCATCGGCGGGCGGACGCACGAGATCCAGCGCCTGATCGGGCGCTCGCTTCGGGCAACGCTCAATCTGGGCCAGCTCGGGCCGCGCACCTTGTACGTGGATTGCGACGTCATTCAGGCCGACGGCGGCACGCGCACGGCGGCGATCACCGGCGCCTACGTCGCCCTCGCCCTGGCGCTGCAGAAGCTGGTGGCCCGCGGCGTGCTGCGGACGACGCCTCTGCGCACCGCCGTGGCGGCCGTGAGCGCCGGCATCGTCCGCGGCGAACCGCTCCTGGACCTGAGCTACGCCGAAGACTCTCGCGCCGAGGTGGACTTCAACGTGGTCATGACCCGCGAGGGACAGTTCGTGGAAGTCCAGGGCACGGCGGAAGGGCAGCCCTTCACCCGCACCGACATGGCCCGGCTCCTCGACTTGGCGGAAGGCGGCATCCGGCAGCTGCTGGAGATCCAGCAGCAGGCCCTGACCGACGCGGCCGCCGCCACGGGCAACTAGTGGGTCACTTGGCATGGCTGTGGCCATTGGCTCCCCGAGTGGAATGGCAATCGGCATGACAAAGGACCCACTAGCCTGGATCCCTTACGGGCAGTGAGGCGCTCCTTCTCCCAGAGGGAGAGGGCTAGGGTGGGGGCTCCCCACGGGCTCCTCATCCCGCCTCCGACTGTCGCGTTGGAGGTCACGCGGGGGGCCGCCCGCGCCGGCCGCTGAAGCGGTCCGACCATACGCGCCAAGCCCACTCAAGCGGGCTCTCCCGCCTAGCGAGCGAATGGCGGCTTCGAGCGCGGCACACTTTTTGCACAATGCGGCCACACCTCAATGGAGAGGGGGTCATGGTCAGACCAGCTGGAGCACCGTCGTCCAGAGCAGGACCGGTGCGGGCCGCCGCTGGCGCCCTGCCGGCGCACCGGCCGGCCACCCGCCTGCCGCAATATCTTCTCCTTGGCGGGACACTCGGCGCCTTCCTGATCTCGGCGTGGGCCTTCCTCGGCCCGCAGGTAGCGGCGATGCTGCCACGGACCGGCGCGATCGGAGCAACGGGCGCAAGCGTCGCCAGCGCGCCGGCGGCGCCGGTGACGAGCCCTGCTGCGCCCGCTCTCACCCCCGCTGAACTGGATGAGGCGCTCTCCTACGCGCGCCAGCTGCGGCCCGACGACCCGCTGGTGCAGGTCCGCCCCGGCGTCTTCGCCAAGCGCAGCAACGTGGAGGGGGTGCGCCTGAACGGACGCACCGTCTACTACGACGTGCTCCCCCATCAGTCCTTTGGCCCGCTGCGCTCCGGCAAGGTGAGCGAGTCCCAGATCACGGTCCTGGGAACGGAGCGCCTGGGCGACACGCTGGTCATCGTCTATGTGCTGAAGCAGTAAGCGCGCCCGTACCGGGCCAGGGGGCACGCGCCACCCAGCGCAATGCCGCGGCGGCCCCCGCACGGTCGGGATAGTCGTTGCCAGGCCCGTACCTCACGCCTCATCCGCGGGAGGGCGCCCAGCCGGTCGGGACTGTCACCACTTCTAGCCTGGATGATCCGTGGCCAGCGATGTGTCCCCTCTCCCGCTGGGAGAGGGCGACGGTGAAGGCGCCGCCCATGGCTCATCCAGGCCAGGTCTTGAGAGCGTGCTACAGGGCGTGCACGATCTCGTTGAACTGGTCGCCGCGGTCGAACTCGTTGGCGAACATACCGAAGGAGGCGCACCCCGGCGAGAGCAGGACCATCTCGCCCGGCGCGGCCAGGGCCGCCGCGGCGCGTACCGCCGCGGGAAAGTGGTCGTAGCGCCCCGCCACCTTCTCACCCAGGGCCTTCGCCAGCTTGTCGGTCGCGCTCCCCTCCAGGAGCACGACCGCCTTTACCTTCGAGCCTGTGGCGCGCACGGCCTGCCCCAGTCCGGTGAAGTCGAGCTCCTTGTCCGCCCCGCCGGCGATGAGTACGACCGGCCGGTCGGCGGTTTCCAGGGCAGCCACCGTGGCGTCCGGCGTGGTGGCGGCCGTGTCGTTGACGAACTGCACGCCATTCCACTCGCGGACCAGCTCCTGGCGATACGGCACGCCGGCGAACGCGGCGATAGCCCGCTCAATGGCGTCGTCGCCGGTCCCGGCCGCTCGCGCCACGGCCGCGGCGGCCGCCATGTTGGCGCGGTTGTGCTCGCCCCGCAGGCGCGAGCGCTCGGCCCCGGGTACCGGATCGTCGCCACCGAACCAGACCACGCGCCCCGGGGCGTCGGCCGCGAGCCGACGGCAGTAGGCGTTGTCGCGGTTGAGCGCCACCACTCCGTCGGGCCCCTGAAAGCGGTAGATCAGCTTCTTGGCCGCAAAGTACTCCTCCAGCGAGCGATAGCGGTTCAGATGGTCGGCCATAAGGTTGGTGATCGCGCTCACGGGCGGGCTGACGCGGATGCACTCCAGCCCTTCCAGCTGAAAGCTGGAGAGCTCCAGTACTACGTCCGTCGCCGCGCTGATGCGCGGCAGCTGCTCCAGCGCCGACACCCGCAGGTTACCGGCGACCACCACATCGCGTCCGGCGGCCTTGAGGATCTCGCCCACCAGCGTGGTGGTGGTCGTCTTCCCTTTCGTCCCCGTGATGCCGATCACCCGCCGGCTGGGGCACTCCAGGAAGAACAGCGTCATCTCCATGTAGATGGGGATGCCCCGCGCTTCCGCCAGGCGCAGGAAGGGCGACGCGCGCGGCACCGCGGGATTGCGGACCACGAAGTCCGCTTCCAGGACGTCCTGCTCACGGTGCTCTCCTAGGACGAAGCGGATGTCGTATCCGCGCAGGGCCTGGATCGACGCCTCCAGCCGCTCCGGGGGCTGGAGGTCCGTCACCGTTACCCGCGCCCCACGTTCGGCCAGAAATCGCGCCACGCCGGCGCCGCCGCCGAACACGCCTAGGCCCATCACCAGGGCCCGCTTGCCGTGGTAGTCGATCCGTGGAAGAGGTTGCCGCGTCATCGTTCGCGTCTCGGCTACAATTCGGGCAGCCCGGCCAGGGTAGAAGCTCCTGGCACAACAGGGCGGGGCCGGCCGAGCAGGCCTGTGGCCGTTGCTGGTCGTTACAATTCGGGCAGCCCAACAATGGAAGAATACTGGCCGGCGCCGGAACGGCGCTATCCAAGTCCGTCTGCCCAGCGACGGAGCGGCGAGCACTGGAAGGCCCGGTTCGGCTTGGCGACGGTCGTCAGTCTCACCTTGCTCTCTGCCGGTGTGATGTTCCGCCTGGCAGGGGTGGGGATCGGTGCGGCCATCAGCCCGCTGCGGGGCCCCAGCCAGGGGACCGCGGCGCGCCCTGCGCCCACCGCCGCGCCTGCGGGCCAGCCGCCGGCCGCGCAGGCAGGG
>DAOTTI010000085.1:0-46099 GCA_034437795.1 Chloroflexota bacterium
TGAGCGCACCCGCGACCTGATGCGGACCGTCGAGGAATGATCTGCACCGACCCCTCGGTCGCCGCCAAGTGGTCCTTCGTGGAGGAGCAACCGCGAACATTTGTTCTCATTCTGCTATACTGGTGATGTGACGTCGCCGCCAAGTGGTCCTTTGTGGAGGAGCACGGGCCTGACGTTCCCGCAGACGTTGCCGGCGGGTACCTACCCTCGCCGCCAAGTGGTTGTTCCCAGAGGAGCACGCGGCGCAGGCGAGCGCGCTGCTCCGCGACGCTCTCGGCGCGGCCGAACCGCTCGTCGCGCCGCCGCTGCTGCCCAGCGAGGTCGCCAATATCATCCGCCAGCGGCTGCGCCAGGGGCACGTGCAGCTCGACGAAGCCCGCGCCCTGCTGGCGCAGTTCCTCGCGGTGCCCATCCGCCTCCAGGCGCCGGAGACGTTGTACGACCGCGCCCTGGTGCTGGCGGACGAGCACCACCTGCCGGCGGCCTACGATGCGCACTACATCGCCCTGGCCGAGCTGCTCAGGGCGACGCTCTGGACAGCCGACCAGCGGCTGCTCCGCGCCCTGGGCGGCCGGCTGCCCTTCGTCCGCTGGATCGGCCACTACGGGACCTGAGGCCGAGAGGGGCTTACTCATCGCTGCACAACGCTCGTAACGCCAAGCGCTAGGAGGAGCGCTGGAGCGGAGTTTGGTCCTTCGTGCAGGGATCGGTAGTAACCTGCTGGCGCTGAGAGTTCTGCCGGTTGTCAGATTGGCTTAGCCTGGGTTCTCCATAGCCGGCGAGAAGTTCCCTCTCCCTTTGGGAGAGGGCGAGGGTGAGGGCTCCGCCTATGAATTATCCAGGTTAGGTGGGTGACAATGTGGCGAGTCCCTTTCCCAGGGTGGAGACGGGCTCACTATCGCAAGCCAAGCTCTGGATCGTACGGCGCGTCAATGGTGTCATTCGTGATCAGCCCGCGGGATCGGAGTGCAGTCGCAAGCCAAGCTCTGGATCGTACGGCGCGTCAATCACGCGCACCGTGCGGAGCACACGCCCATTGGCGCTCCGCTCACCCTCCCAGGTGACGCGACCACTGTGGCGCCAAAGCTGGCGGTATGAGATTGGCACCAGCAGTTCGCGCGCGCCCAGCTCCGAGTGCTCCCGCGCACGCTGGTACTCGTCTCGCAGTGAAACAGGGAGCACCTCCGTGCCGTCAAATAACTGGTCAAACTGCTCCGCGAGATCGTCGTCACTCTCAAAGGCGCGCAGTTCATCCAGACACGTGTGCCGGAAGGTGCGCCGCTGGGTCTCAATCTCACGCAGCCACCGGTCGCGCAGGTCGGCGCCGTAGATCTCGTCGAGCCAGCTGCCGAGTTGGGCCTCATCGATGGCCTGGCCATGGTGCCCCTCCAGCAGCCTGAGGGTCCGCCCCACCAGTTCGCTGTCGTAAATCAAGCCGTCGTGCGGACCGCCTTGCCGGAGCACGTGCACCCGTGCCAGGCGCTGCCGGCACCGCCGATTAACGCGCCCAAACCGTTGCGCCAGCGCCTCAAGGGGCGCCGGCTCGCTGACGATGGTGTCGAAGTCGAGGTCCAGACTGACCTCAATCACCTGCGTGGCAACGACAGCCAGCGCCGGGCGCTCGTCTCGTCCCGCGTCCAGGTGCCTGCGAACCTCTTCCTCACGCGCGCGCCGGTCGCGGCCCGTATACCGGCTGTGCAGCAGCCTGACCCGCTCCGGTCCGATGAGCTGCCGCAGGAGCTCATAGGCATCGCACGATCGCGCCACGGAATTCGCTCCCACCAGGACCGGATGGCCCCGCTCCACGTAGTCGGCCACCAGGGCCAGTGTGCTCTCGTCAAGGAGCTCGCCGTCCAGCAGGTGCAGCTCGTGGCGGCGAAACTGGGCGAAGAGCGCGAGATCAGGGGTAATGAGACCGGCGCCAAGCGCATCGGCCAGGAGCGACCGCAGCCAGCTGGGCATGGTGGCCGTCATGGCGCACACCCGCGCGTCCCAGCGCCTGGTCAACTCCGCCAGCAACTCCACAAACAGAGCCAGCCGCTTCGGCTCGTACGCATGGATCTCGTCGACGACGAGCAGCGAGCCGGCCAGTGAGGCCCAATTGGCCTCGTAACCGCGCAGCCGATACGCCGCCCGAAGCAGCTGGTATGGCGTGGTAACACGGATAGCCGGCTGGGCCAGGCGAGCCAGATCATCGGCATGCCGTGCCCCCACCTCTGCGGCACGGGGGCTATACCCCCGATCCAGTAGCTGCCGGAACAGGACCTCCGCGCTCCGGCTGTGGATAAGGCCCACGCTCGTCTGGAGGGCGCGTCGCAGCCGGTCTCGCATCGCATTGAGGCTGGCGTGGTACGGCAGGAGGTAGATGAGGCTGCTCGCTGGGGCAGCGGTCCCCTGGTGCGCCGCCCACAGAAGCGCCGCCTCCGTTTTGCCACTGCCCGTCGGCGCAGAGAGCACCACCGAGCCGGTATGGGCGGCGGCCGCGCGCTGGTGCGAGCGCAAGGCGCCGACTGGGAGGCCCAGCTGCGCCAGGAGTGAGACGGGCTCCGGCAAGTCCAGCAACTGCAGACGTGCTGCGTCCGCCGATGCCAGGTGGTCTGCCGTAAGCACCACCCCGCGCAGCAGGACGGCGCCCTGCCGGAGCCGCTCCTTCTTCGCGTCCGTTGCGAACCGCTTGTAGCTGAGCAAGCCCCGCTGAATAGCCCGGGGAAGTGCTTGCCGGAGCGAGGCGAGTGACGCGGCCGCATACTCCGGCCGCAGGCGCACCGATTCGGGGGGAAACCAGCGGTCCCATCCCAGGTCCCGCGCCCACAACGCCGGCGCCTCCGACAGCCAGACCCGCAAGGCAGTCAGGGTGCGATCCTCCAGCTCGGCCACGAACAAGCGCTGAAAATCGAGGTCGTCCGGGTGAGCCTCGGGATCGTAGCGTTCGCCCCGACCGATGAGCGGGCGCGCGTCCCGATGATGAGACGCGATACCGGCCGCCACCCACGGAAACGCCTCATCGTCGGCGGGAACGAACCAGGGGAGAAATCCCACGGAAAGGACCTCGTGCCGCTGGTCCCACCGTGGCCCGCCACGCAGCATTGCCTGGAACGGCGCCGCCGCCTTGCCGGTGTCATGGAGCAGGCAAGCGAGAAATGCCCGGCGCCAGAAATCGTCGCAGCCGGCCAGCGGCGCGAGCATGGGCGCCCGCGCCGCCAGCTGCGCCAGAGTGTGCAGTACGCGCTCCGTGTGCACTGCCAGTGGCTCACCCTCACTCTGCCCCGGCAACGGGCTCTTCGCCCACAGGCCAGGTAACCAGCGCAGGGTAGACGACGTGCTCAGTCCTGCCCGCTGCACAAAGGGCTCCCATCGGCGCGACGCCAAACGCCGCCAGCCTGGGCAGACGCCGTACTCATTCCTGCTCTCGAGACCAGGGACCAGACTTGCCGGCCGGCTTGTCCTGCGCCACAGGCGGCAGGGGTCGGCAGGGATCCGTGGCTGCGATCGGCCACCCGGCGATTGACCGCGCGGCTCTACTCACCGCCGATGAACCCGTGCCAGACAACAGCCCGGTGCAGGCCACGGACGGGAGGGCTATCCCTATCAACCCAAACCTGCTCGTCGGCCGCCAGCCGGCGCAAGCGGCTCGCTGGAGCCAGCGTTCCTTCCTCGCCCGGAGGCGCCAGGAAGATGCGCCGCTCCAGTACCACGTAAGACGCCCAGTGCACCACCTGCCGATCATTGGGATCCAAGTGGCGCGGGAGGAGCAGGGGTATGCCCTGGCCCGTCCGCCAGCGATATTCCCACGGCAGCAGCGTTCCCTCAAAGTAGGCCCCCGGCGCCTGCACCAGATCCACACGGTCGACCGAACGATAGGCCGCCAGATCCTGTGAGCGGCCAAGGGCGACGCAGTAGTATGGCTCGCGAAACGCGGCCTGGAGCCGGTCGAGCGTGAGCCCCGCCGTCTCCGTGCTGGAGACGTACAGCGTGAGCCGAGGATGCAGGAGCACCTCGCGTCGCAGCGGGTTGAGCGTGGCCTCGACGTTCTTCGGCGCCCCCAGGGCACGATCCATCCGTCCGCTGCCGAGCTCCAGCAGGTGCGCTGCCTCCACATCGTCGGCACGCCCCGTGTACTGGAAGTGGTAGGCAAACTGCAGGCTGGCCGGGTCCACCAGTTCACCCAGGGCGCTACAGATGTGGCCGTAGATGGTCGACGGCGGCGGCATGGGGAAGGTCGGCTGGCGGCCGACGAGGAAATGCGGAAATCGGAACGACGTCGTCGTCCCCTCCAGCACCACACGGACGGCATGCATCGCCTTCGCCTCTCCTGCGTCCCTCCTGGGTCCCAGAGACTCAGGGCTGGTAGATCAGTTCCACCATTCCGGATGGCGACCAAGGTCCGCGGCCAGCTGCTCAAGCGCCTGCCGCGGGTGGCCGATCCCGTCGCCATCAAAGCGCGCCGCCACCGCCAGCGCCTCGCGGACCCTGGCCAGCGCCTCAGCCAGCCGCTCCCGTTGCGCATCCTGGAACCCTCGCACCCAGCCGGCGTAGAGCGGGGACAAGAGCTGGTCCTGCCAGGCCCTCACCGCCTGCTCCAGCGCCGCCTGGTTCACGGCCATCTCACCGCGCTCGCCTGGCCCCAGGACGTAATGAAGCGGGTTATTGCCGCCCCGCGTGACGATGGCCAGCACGGCCACCGGCGACACGTCGGTATAGTGGAGCGCCTGTTTCGCCCCACCGGCCAACAAACCCAGGCCACGCAGCAAGGCGCTCACGCGCTGATGGCGCTCCTGAAACGGCAGACGGTAGGCCTTCTGTGCTTCCAGGTGTTCCATCTCACCCGCACGATGGCGCCGCTCCGCCTCCTCACGCCGGTTCGTGTCCAGGTTGAGGAAGCCAGTGCGCTGGACGTAGGTAAACGTGCCGGCGGCCCGCAGGTCGAGCGAGAACAGCCCCTTGAGAACGGCGCGATAGAACTCATGCTCGTGTGGCACCGGGTCGCCTTCGTGACGCGTCATCGTCCCGAAGTCGTCTGCGATAGGCACTGGCCCCATCGAGATGAGGGGGCTCACTCGGAACGGTGAAGCCCGCGTAATCTCCGTGCTGGTGGGCGTCTCGCTGGCCCGCGTTGGGTCCGCGGCCCGCCGCTCTGCCGCACCTGCCCGCTTGGACGCTGCCCGCATATACCCGAAGAGGTCGTCATCCCAGTACAGCAGCGGGTTGGCGTCCGTGTACGCAATCTTGGCCTCGCGGAACACCGGCGCTGCCTGCCATCCCAGAGCCGGCGTCTGCTGGATGGTGCTGCGCAGCCAGTACCGGAAGGCCTGGGCGGAGACGTAGGGGTAGAAGCCCCGCGCCGTGCTGATCTTCTTCACGGCGATCTTGTTCTCCGTCCGGCCTCCCTCTTCCTGACCGGCATTGTTCAGCGCAGAACCCGGCGCATCAACGAGCAAGACACCACTGATGAATGCCACACTATCCTCCAGTTCATCTCAGCGACATTCCATGGACATTGGCCGCCAGTTCGCTCCCGCTGACAACGGTGGCTTGTGGGCGCAACGGCGCGGCCCTCGGCCTGCAACATTGCCCTGACCACACCTGCTGCTACCCTGAGCTTCACGCAGGTAAGGGCGCCGCCAGCGCACCTTCGCCGACTTCCACCGACTCCGCCTCGGCCTCAGTCTCAGCCTGTACTATCTCCGCCAGCGCCTCGACGTGCTGCCGGAACCACCCGCGCTCGTGGAGTTGCTCCAGCACACGCAGGAACACCAGATCCCAAGCCAGACGCCAGTCAACCCGCGGTACCTCCTCTCCCTCCTCAAAGATCAGGAGGAAGTCATCAAAGGAGAGCAGGAGTTCATCGTGCTCCTGTAGGTAGCGCGTACCGGCCCGCAGCAGCAATCCGCGGACGTCTCGATAGCCGCTGACGCGGCGCAGGCTGCTGAAGAGCCGCCGGTCGCCATCGCAAATGGCCGCCGCGATGCGATCACCCAGTTGGCGAATGGCCTCGATGCGGCGTTGATCCATGCCGACCACCTCCTCCAGAAAGATGTGCGCGATGCGCCACAGACGAAGGTGCTGCAGGGCCGTCACGTCCTGAGCCTCCGCGCCGCGCCGTGCCAGGCCGAGTACGTGGCGGCGGACAAAGCGCCCCGCCGCCTCGGGCAGCGCAAAGAGATCCTCATACAGGGCATTGCGCCGCTGCTCCGAACCGACTGGGTCGGTCTCAGGCGTCGCCCTAGTCGAGCCGCCCCGTCCGTTACCGTCCCGGCGCCTGCGCTCCTGCCATGCGCGATCGACCATCGCATCCCAGGTGGCGCGGGTGCCGGCGGCACGCGCCCGCTGAGCAAAGCGCAGCGCGACGGCGGGCAACACGTAGATGTCGATGTCTGGCCCCTGGCCGCTATTCGTCAGGTGATAGACCACCACTGCGCCCGTCTGCTCCCCATCAAGCGGGGTCAGCTCGTCCTCCTCGGCCGGCGCCGGAAGCAGTTCGAGCAAGTGCTGCAAGACCCTCGTGCGCGGGTAGCGCCAGCCCCTCGTGTCGCCAGCCACCACCGCCAGCTGGGCCCGTTCCACTGCTCGCTTCGTCCAGGCGCCGACTAGGCGCAGGGTCAGGCGGGGATCGCCGGCCGCGACGACGAGCGCGCGACCCTCGCAGCGCGGCGCGCCAAACACCACTGCCTGCAGCGCCGTGGCGCAGGCGCCGCAGATCGGCAAGCCGGCACGGCCCGACGGAAAGAAATTCGGCGTCCCGCGTCCGGACAGCATCGGCACCAGGTCACGCGCCCCCCGTACGACTGCCGGACGGCCGCAGAAGGCACAGGGCGGCAGACCAGGCTGCGGCGCCGCCAAAAAGAGACGGAGCAAGGCGGCAGCCTCGTCGCGCCGGCGCTGGGGCGAAAATGACGGCTGGGTCGCCGGAAAGTTGACCGTAAACAGGACAGTCAGCAGGCTTGATGTGCCCGGGTCGTCAACAAAGGCACGCTCCGCCAGTTCAGCGAAGCGCTCCAGGTCCGCGGGGGTCACCTCATCCGGCGTATCGCGGCCTGCCAGAGCGGTAAGCGCAGCGACACCGACGTCCACCAGGGGGTGCCCCGTCCACCGGAGCCGCGTGTCCACCGAGTTCATGCCATCCGTCCCAGCCCCATGAGAAGCAGCACGGGGGCACCGGGCGGGCCGCTGAGCAACCGCCCCACGGCGCCCGGTTCGTCCAGCTCAAGAGAGCCAAATGCGCCGTGCCATAACCGCCCCACGCTGCCCTCCGTATCGATCGTCCGGGCTCTACTCTACGCTGTGATCCACCGATCGCGCAAGCAAGTGGCCCATCTGGGCAGTCAGCCGTGGAAGCTCCTGTAGACCCCTCCCATGAGCCGCTGATGCACATTCAGGTTGGGCGCCGTGGAAGCTCCTGCAGGTCTTTGCCACGAGGCGCTGCCCAAGCGCTAGGCCGACCTGCCGTGGTGCCTCACGCCGGCCGACGGCCCTGAACGGGCGGCTCATTCCCTCAGAGCAGCAGCACCCAGGAGGCCCCCTGACGCCGTGGGCCGGCCGATGGCCCCAAACAGGTGGCCCATTCCCTCCTCGATCCCCTCCTTCTGCAGGCGGCGCGCCGTCGCGATCCCGTTTGACTGCTTGTCCCGGTACCGATACTGGTGCGCCCGCGCGTGCTCGCGCGTGGTGAACATGGCCAGGCGCGCATAGCTGGCGCCACACACGGGCACCGAGCAGATCGAGCATGCTTGGCCTCGTCCTTCCAGCCGCGCCAGTTCGGCCGCTGGCTGGGTCTAGCAGTCACCGGCCTGCTTGGTCCTCGTCCTCTGCTAGTCGCGCCAGTTCGCCCCGCGGCAGCGCCGGGATCGGCACGCCCCTTGCCGGAATGGTGACCGGCGGAGGCACCCACCGCCCGCCGGCGCTACCGATGCCGGTAAGCAGACGCCCTCTTCGATCAGGCGCTGGATTGGCTCGCGCTGCGGGTCTGTTACCGCCGGCATCCCCGCACTCGCTGCCGCCAGCGCAGCGGGGCTCTCACTGGCCCGCACGATGCCCCGTTCTCATAGATAGAGCCACCCCCGCACTCGCTGCCGCCAGCGCAGCGCAGCCCCGACACCAGAGCAGGTGGGACTGGTGAAGCTATCATCACGCGACGAACGGCGTGTATGCCCCTACGCGTGCACGTCGGCTCGATGGGAGGGGTGTGCGGTGAAGCTACCACCGCGCGACGAACGGCGCGTAGGTCGCCCGCTCGCGGCGCAGGAAGGTGGCCAGGTGCTGCGCCTGGCGCCAGATAATGGCCCGTAACGAGTGGCGCTTACCCTCATACACCTCCGCCGACGCCAGGCGATCCAGCACCGCCGCCGCCACGCGCTGCTTGCTGGCGCGGTCCAGCAGCCCCTCGTCCAGGCGCAAACTGCCCTGCCGGTTCACCAGCGCCAGTAGGGAGCGATCCACCGCCGCCTGCCGGAACTCCTCGATCAGGTCGTAGACCAGGCTGCGCTTACCCGCGCGGTCGGTATGGAGGAAGCCGGCAGCCGGGTCCAGGCCAGCCGCCAGTAGGGCGTCGTGTACCTGTGTACCCAGGATGGCATAGCCGTAGTTCAGCGCGGCATTGAACGGGTCCGTCGCCTCACGATGCGTGCGCCCAGGCCAGTCCGGCAAGCGTGGCTTGAGCAGGGCCGCCACGGCCTGCCAATAGCGGTGCCCCGCCCGCCCCTCCAGGTTCAGCAGGCGCGGGCGCAGCGCGTCGACGCCATCGCCGTCCAGCGCTTCGGCCTCCAGCGCCAGCTGCTCGATCGCCAGCGCGGCCTCCCGCACCACTTCATAGGCGTCCGGCGCGGCGGACTTGCGGTACTTGTTGGCGTACTTGAGCAGATTGGCCTGGTTGCGCAGCTTCCCCAGCACCACTGCCCGCGCGTAGCGGCGGCCGCGCTCGTCCAGATAGGCCAGGAGCTGCTCGCGGCGCGTCGCCGCCGTGGCGTTGCCCACAGGGCTGGCCAGCGTGCCCACCAGCTCCCCGTGCCCGCTGATGAGGTGCAGCGGGATACCCCGCTCGGCACACTCCCGCATCGCATCCGTGCTGGCCAGAATACCCTTGGAGGTGAGCAGCACCTGGCGCAGCTGGAACAGGGGCGCCTCACGCACGATCTGTTTGTTGAGCCGGACGCGCAGGCGCTCGGAGTGCTTGCCCAGGATGGCGCCATAGGTATCCACCACCAGCACCGTGCCATCATCCAGCAGGGGACAGCGCTGGTCCTCGCCGGGTTGCCCACCTTCCTCAGCCGCTCCACCCCCTCCGGTCTCGCCACCGTCGGGTGTCTCCGCCGGTTCCCGCCGGTCGAGGACGGAAGGATCACCGCTCCGCGGCGCCGTGGCGTCCCCACCGTCGGCCACCTCCACCAGAGCGCCCTGCGCCCGAGACGGCGGCAGGGCATCGGCCGCCGGTGGCAGCTCAGCTTCCACTGGCCGCGCCCCGAGCCGAGATGCGCTCGCCCCGCGCTCCCCCGCTATCTCCGCCGCCACCGCCGCCAGCTCGGCGCGGATCTGCGCCTGCGCGCCTGCGGCCAGCGCCGGAGGCGCCTCATCTGTTGGGAACCTTGCTGGCGCGGGGGACCGGTGCCTCGAACCCTGGTCATGCCTGGCTTTGTGGCCGGCGTCGAGTTTCACGACCCCACCAATCTACGGCTCACGAGAGGCAGTGAAGTTCAGCGGGATAACGGGCACGGGAAAGATGGTGAACTTATCCCGTCGTGATGCGTCGTAGGCCTGCAGGAACAAGCGGGCTGCCTTCTCTGTCGTCTTGAGACCGGCGAGGTTGTCCAGGGTAGTCTCGTCCTCGACCTGCTTGTCGAACTGTGGGTCACTGATCGTTGTGTGCCAGACCCGCGACAGTCCAGCCTGCTGGGCGCCGAAGTACGTCAACGCCGCCATGGCCTTGCGGCCGCCGGAGAGCGAGACGTGGAGCGGCCGGTCGCGATAGCGCTCTTGCAGTTGGGCGATCGTGCCCCCCAATGCCCGGCCGAACCGTTTGCACGCTTCCCGCGAGTCCACGTCCTGCATGCCCTCAATCGGTACCTCCTTGACTGGCACCGCGTCGCCTCCGCGAACCTCACCGAGCTTGGGGTCCTCGAAAAGCTCCTTGATCAGTCGCACGCCGTTGCGAATGGGTGGATCATTCCCTGGATACAGGAGCACCACGCGTTCAATACGGATGCGCTCGCGTTCCCGCAGCAGCACGTAGGTCTGCGTCGCGATCATGGGCGACTCGCCGAGCGGCACGAGCAGGATGCCGGGGCGTGCGGGGAGATCATCAGGGGTGCACCGATCGTCGAATGGACCCCGACGTATCCATTCCTCAGCCTCGATGTCATAGCGTTCGTCGCTGGTGTGGATCGATAGGCCCGCGACCACCACGCGGTCTACCCGCCGGTGAGGCCAACCGACGATGTCGTTGGGCTCGGTATAGAAGAACGGGCGCTCGGCCGTACGCCCGGCCTTGTAGAAGTGGTAGGTCCGTCCATGGGCACGGAACTCCCCATGGACCTTGCCCTTCAGCACCGCTGGCTCCATCATGCTTCGAAAGCAGTTCCAGAACCGCTCCGCCACGTTGGCATTTAGTCCGCGGAAGCGCTCGTATGCCGCGCTAGAGAAACGAAGCTCGAGTCGTTCGCTTGATCGATGGGCACCGAACACGCGCTCAAAGAACGCGCGGCCATCGTCATCGATCGCGACGCGGAAGCTCTCGTCCTCGGTTCCGCGCCCGAGGTAGCGGCGAAGGTCGGCCGCTTGCGCCAATGGCTGGAAAGGGAGCTCAACCAAAGTCAGATCCGCGATCGGCGGCAGCATCTTGGTGCGCCGCTCTCCATCCGACTCGTTGAGGAGCTCGTCGTTCGTCCAGAAGTGCCGTCTGGCCGGGTCGCGCTCGTGCTTGTCCAGGACGTGATAGAGACCACGGATCTGAGGGTGGAACTGCGTGGCGACGGCGGTCAGCGCGGCCATGCTCTTGCGGCCGCCGGCGGCCGACACGTACACCTCATCATGCACGTGCCCCTGGAGCACAGGGTCCAAGGCACGCAGGTACTCGATGCAGCGCTCCTCCGTGTTCGCGTCCGGGAAACCCAGGTCGTGTCCCCGGACCTGGCAACGTTCCCGGAGCGCTTCCTCGATGAGATCGAAGCCGAAGTTGATAGCCTGGCTGCCCTGCCCGGTCGGGTACAGTACCTCGACCACGTCGATGCCCGTCCGGGGGCCATCGGGATGGCGCTCCAGCGCCTCCACCATGGCGGTCACGACAATCGGCGAGTCGCCGAGGGGGGCGATCAGCACTGTGGCCATAGACGCTTCCCTTTCTATCCGGTTTTTGCCCGCGAGCGGTGGGGTGGGTCCGTGACCCGCAGTCAGCGGGTCTGCGATATCGGTGCCGCTGGATTCGCCCTGAACCAGTTCCGGTCCGGGTATCGGTAGGTGCCGGTGGGTGGCCAGCGCCAGATGCGGCGCAGGTCTTGGAGCGTGACTGAGGCGGTGTCGGCCACGTAGGGTGCAATCTGCTGGCTGACCAACGCGTGCAACCTCTCGCCTTCGTACGTCTCCACCTGGCCGCCGGTGTAACGTGCGCTGTCGCGCCAGCGCACCATGCGCGTCACCTGCACGTGGACGCTACCCAGCCCGGCCGGCTTGGCGTAGCCGAGCTTGTGACGCAGGTCGCGCTCGTGGCCCAGGTCGCGCTGCTCCAATACGAGCGCATACAGCAGGAGCGGAAGCTCGTCATCGGCCACATTCGTGAAGCGGGTTGTGAAGGTGAAGGCCGTCCCCGCGCCGAGGGGCGCGATGTGTTGGTTGAGCGGCTCGCCTTTCTGGCTCGTTCTGGGTCCCCTCTCGGTCTGAATACTGCTCTGGTGAAAGTAGAACTTGCGACCGGCCACCCGTTGGCCACTGCCGTCGAGATACCAGGCACGGTGCCGTGGCTTGGGTGCATCTAGGATTGGAGTGAAGATTGGGTCGTGGCCAACCTCGCGGATGCAGATGGCATCGTCGAAGCTGACTTTGCCGAGCAAAAGAGCGCCACGGCGGTGAACCAAACCGAAGAGCCGGCAGGCGGGGCAAAGATCGTTCAGAGTGGAGCACTGCTGAAACGGTTGTGGGAGCTTCTGTCGATAGTCAACGTGGTCACGGTAGGTCCCGTTGTAGAGCCACCAGCAGCCGGGCGCCACTGTTTCTACCAGACTGCGGAAGAGGCCTTTGAGCGAACTCCCGGGGATAATGGGCGTGCCCTGGGCACTGGTCTGAAACCGCTTTGGCCCGGTGCCGCCCCTTGCGGGTGCCGAGCCCTGTATGAAGAGTGGTGTCTCGGCCGTGATCTGCCCTTCCAGCCGACCCGTCCAGCCATCGAACCGATCATGCGGCGTGTACGCTCGGCGAACGGGCGGCTTACTCCAATCAATGCGCACGAAGTCGTAGGGATTCATGCCTCACGGCTCCTCATCAAGTCCACAAAACCGCGAGAGCGCGACCCTGCCGGTCATGGGATCGATGTACTCCCGCACCCGCAGCCGCACGCGCCGCGGTCGCCCATTGACGGGATAGCGCAGGAGGCGCGGCACGCGCAGTTCAGCGTAAACCAGGGCATCACTCGGTTCACCGACGATAGCAGGGTCATCCACCCGTTCGCCCCAGAGGTCGTACCTCACGTTTCGCGTCATCAAGGCGGGCAGATCAATGCCCGCTGGCGGCGTCAGACCCTCCACCTGCACCGGCACGCCGACGTACCGCACCCGAACGGTGGTTCCACCCCCTTCGCCTGGTTCCCAGCGGCACTCGAACGTCTCACCGAAGATGCGTCCGCGTGTTTGCGGGTCGATCTGCTGTCCGGCGACAAAGTGCTCGAAGCGCAGGCCGCGGGCGCGAGCCTCGGCGTCAAGCCATCCCGCTGGCACCTGCTCTACTATCACCAGCGTGGGCGTCGAGGGGAGCGCGGCTATGACAAGGTCGAAGCGCGATACGACGCCGCACAGCGCTACCTCGTCCACGGCCTGCTTCATGACTGACGGCCTCCTGCCGGCCGCCATTGCAACGCCTCCCACGTCATGCCGGTCGGCACCTGCCAAGCCTTGGTTCGGTCTGAGAAAACAGCAATGGCCGCCTCAGTCAGACGTTGCAGTCCATCGCCCACGTACGCCGTGACTAGGCGCACTCCCTGGCGTCGCAGCTCGGGCTGTGCCCCGATCGTCAGAGCATCATCGGCCCGGGTGCCGTAGGTGCTGTCCGCCAGAAATCTGCCCAGCCCCCAGATACAGCTCGGCTCCGGCAACTCCGCCAGCCCCGGATAGTGGATTTCGACGCCATGGGACCAACCGCTCTCTGCGCTCTCGCCACCTTCATAAATCCAGCCTCGTACAGCGCCTAGTCCCCGCGAGCGCCCTGAGCCGATCCGGATCAATCCGTCCTTGAGGTCCTGGACGATCAGCAGCAGTGCGCCTAGTTGCCAGCATTCGAAGTTCCGCAGCACCACATCGGCGGTAAAGCGGACCCCCGCAGGTACGGCCTCCAGGTCGAACTTTGCCCCGTGCGCCGCCCCGCCAGTGAGGCGGTCGATTCCCACGCCGTCGCGCAGTTCCGTGCGTACGGTACTGTTTCCGGCCAGGTAGGCATCGCCGATGCTCACTCGCCCGATGAAGGAGGTCGAGCCGAAGAGGCGGCAGAGTGGGCACGATTCGGCGTAAACCGTTTCCGAGTTCAGCGGGGTTGTGTCCCGCTGCCAACTGGAAAAGCCGGGCGGCCGGTCACTCGCCTCTCGCACGTGCAGCTTCTCTCCGCAGAACACGTGCGGGTAGCTGTCGCACAGTAACCGCTGTCCCGCCTCGCGGATGTCCTCACGCCGTAGGCGCTGGAATGGGTTGCAGACTACCCCAGGCGTGGCATTGAGCGTGCGTGCCACCTTCTCGATATGGCTGCGGATCACCCCCTTCAGACTGCTCCCCGGCAGGTATGGCTGCCAGTCGCCATTCCGGTAGGTACGCACCGGCGTCATGTCCGGGCCGCTGATGCTGGCGTGCCCGGACTTCACGAGCACCGGACCGGCCGTCTGCAGCACCAGCGTGAACCGAGCCTCGTTGACCAGCCGCTTGAGCATTTCAGGCACTCCTCCCCTCAAACAGGTGGTCGACGTGGTGCCGCAGGAAGCTGTCCACGTCGTCGATCGGCATCATCCGGTCTGCCGCCGTCAGTGTGGCCAGTCGCTGCCCGGCGCCCTCTCGTCCCAGCAGATAGTCGCGCAGCCGCTGCGCTCGCGTCTGCTCGTTGGTCAGGTCCAATTCGTAGACCGTCAAGTTAATGAGCCGACAGCCGCCCAACCCGCGGGAGCGCTTGCCGCCCAGTCCCCCGAAACCGGCGAGGTACTCACACAGCCCCAGGCAGGTGAGTCCAAGATCGGTGGCTGTGGGATCGTCGAGCATGAGCTCCAGGTCAAATGTCGTGTTTGCCTCGACTACCTCGAAGTCAAACTTGATGCCCTCGACGGCCCGCTCGCTGTCACGGTCGATGCCCACACCGTCGCGCACCTGCGTCACAGGGTCTTCGCCGGCAGCCAGGTAGAGATCACTGAACCGGAGCTTCGACGCGGCAAACGGGGAGCCGAACAGCTTGCACGTGTCGCACAAGGCAGCGCCCAGTTCCTGAATGAGTCTGGCCTCGTCCCAGTGCTCATCCCGGCGGCGCCTGTTGAACTCGCGCTGGCTCTCCCCCTGCACGCCCGGGCAGTCGCCGCCATCAGTCAGCGCGCAGGTACGGACGGTCGGGAGCGCACCTGCTATCTTTTCGACGGTGCTGCGGAAGGCACCCTTGAAACTGGAGCCGGGAATGAAAGGACGCCCCGCTGGCGTGCGAACGATCGGGCTATCGGAGGCGCTCAGCGTACCGCTCCCGCCACCAATGTGCAGTGCCGTGCGCAACGTCAGACGGCCCGTAAATAGGTAGCGCCGCTCAAAGCTGCTCATCTTTGCCTCCGTTGAGCCCCTTGCCGCCGTGCCGCCGGAGCAGGCTGTTCGCCACTTCTTACCGTCTGGGCAAATTGCGCCTCTGCTACCAGGTGTTGCACGAACTCGCGCGCCAGGAGGCCCGCGTAGAAGGCGGTCTGCGCCTGCTGCTCGCGCCGCGCCAGCCCGGCAAGTACGAACCGCGCAACCTCGCGCTCGAGCTGCCGTAGCGCCTCATGGAGATCGTTGTAGAACTGCCCGTAGTGCTCCGTCCGGCTGCTCTGCGCCCAGTCGCGCTGGCGCTGCCGGTCCACAAAGCGAGTGAGATCGTGCCATTCCTGGGCATACTGCAGCAGGCCGTTGAGCTGCGCGTCAGCCACCAGTTCGTGCTGTTGAACGAATTCGACGGCCCTCTCATAGAGAGCTCCGTCGCTGAGCAAGCCAATGCGCTCCCGGACCTCCGGCGACGGGTTCATCGGCGTTCTCCCGCTGCCAGTGGCGCGAACATGTAGTGCGCCGCCATCTGTCGCACGAACTCGCGGATGAGCAGGAGGTGGATACGCTGCCGCTCGACGTCCGCCGCCTCAAGCTGCTGGGCAACAGCGTCGCATCGGCGCCGTAGATCCTCCGAGACGAACTTCAACAAGCTGGCCCCGAAGTCATCCTTGCGCCAGCTCTCATTCGGGTGGCACTTCGCCGTCTGGCGCTTGATGTAGTCCAGAATGTCAGACACCTTCAAGGCGCTATTGGCGATCTTCTCCAGCCCCTTGATCTGCCGCTTTCCCGCATCGCCGGTGATGGCGTCGGCCGCCCAGCGCCCAAAGTCCTCTGCATTTGCGCTGACCGCATCTGCCTGGAGAGCGACTGCGCGGACAAGTTGCATTTCACGGTTCATGCGTTCCGCACCTCCCAGTGAAACGGATCGGCCACCGTGACCCGCCCGAAGCCCTCAGCCCTACGCTCGCCGATACCCTGCTCCTGCAGTCGCAGCAGCGCACCGAAGTCTGGCTCCTGCTCGAAGCGCATGACGAAGACCGAGCCCATACCGATCGCCAGCGCGTCGTCCCGCGGAAGCCCCCACAGCCCGTTCCAGCCGGTCACGCGTCGCGTGCTAGCTGCGTGGTACACCAGCGTGGCGCCGGGGACGTCGGCGTTGGCCAGCACGTTGCCATCGATCCGCAGGCGCCAGCGCAGCAGCGCGTCGAGCAACAGTACATCGGATGCCAGCGTTACGGGCACGTAGCACCCTGGCGGTATCGTGACACCGGCTTCGTCCGCTGTCTGCCTCAGTACCTCGTTCCAGGCCCGCGCGCGGCCGGCCACCACCATTGAACTGTTCGCTTCCTCAGCCTGCCGGCAGCTGACCACTGCCAGCCGACCCAGTCCCCGCGTGCGGTTGGTGCCTACGCGGAGCAGCCCTTCCCCACCTGCTTCATCGGCGAAGTCACGGAACTCACCGAAGAGCTCCTCCGGCATCGTCAAGTCCGCCCAGAAAGTCATCCCCTCCGGCAGCGCCTCGCGGCTGTACAGGATGCCCGTGTGTACTGCACCTGTCGCTCGGCTGATCCCCGTGCGAGTGAGAAGCAGCGTGTCCTGCGCCGAACGACCGATGGCGCCGGCCGTGTCACCGCGCCGGTAGAAGCCGGCGAAGGTATCCAGCGATGCGTTGCATTCGGGACACATGGCCGCCCGCTCGAGCGGATCAATCGCGCGCTCGCCACTCAGGGCAAAGAGTGCCCACGGTAACAAGTGGTCGAACACGCCGTGATACTCGTGGTCGGCGTCCCGCTGGAACCGGAACCCGGGCCAGCGCTTGCACGAACGGGCCGTCACCGGCAGCGGCCGCACGGGGGACATGTCGTCTTGGAGTGCTGGCTGCACTGGCGGAAACGACGCGGGGTAGGCGTTGCCGTAGCGCACGCGGTCCTGAACGAAGAACTCCCCGAACCGCTCCGTCTTATGGGGATAGAGGACGGTGTGTGCCGCCGCAAGACCCCCGAGTAACGCCGAGCCAGGGATGTAGGGCAGGGTTTCGGCGCGGCCGGCGTCGCGGCCGGTGCGGAAGGCAACCGGTGACTCAGCTCGCAGGTTGAGCACGACACGCATTGCTCCTCACCCTTCCTCGGCCACAAGATCGTAGAGGGCCACAAGATCGTAGAGTTCAAGATCTCCGAGACCCTTCAGCAACTCCGCCAGGTCCTTCTGCTGACCATCGACTCGCACAGAGGAGATACTGACGGCGCAGCGTCCAGCGCCCGTTGATCGACCACCGCCGAGGCAGTCGACCATGAGGAGCCCCGCCACCAGCAGCACCAGCGCGAAAGTGCTCTCCTGCTCGGGCAACGACAAGTCTTCGACGACGCCGTAGATGCGTCCGTCAAAGGCCAATCCGCGGATACCGTACTCGCTGGTAAAGAGGGCACCGGGTCGGGCGGCGCGAGTGAGCCGCGAGAGGCTCACCCGGGTCCGCTCTTGCACCTGCCAGCGCCGGTAGGCGGCTTCCAGCAGCGGCGCATGGTGTGGACGGAAGAAGTCGCGCGACTCGCTGCTGAGCTTCGCGTCATCGAAGAACAGCGTCCCATCCTGTTTCCGCGAGCCGAAGAGCGCATAGACGGGACCGCCGTGCGGTCGGAACTCCTCGAGCCCTTCTGGCGCGTGGGGGCTGGCAACCATGAGTCCGAACAGACGGGCCAGCTGCTCGCACCGCTCACGCACGCCTCCTTTCACCGTCGAGCCAGGCACTATCAGAAAACCCTCGGCGTCGCGCTGCACAGAGCGGTGGATCAGGCCAGCCGGCAGGCCGGTGCCACAGTGAAACGGAGCCTGGAAGGTGAGCTGATACTCGACGGCGATGCGTTCACGGCGTCGCGGCATGGCTTACCTGCGGTGCGACGAAGTCGAAGATCTCCGCTACGTCTGCGATTGGCGTGCGCCAGATCGGCGGTTGCCCTTGCTGGCCGGACGAGAACCACGGGAACTGGACTTCCCCTCCGCCAGCCGAGTGAGCGAAATCGGCCACCAGTCGCAGTGGCTCCCGCTTCCCCTCGCTCTCCGGCCAGCGGAGCAGCGCGGACAGCGCCTCAATTCGTCCATTCATATGGTCCAGAAAACAGGCCTGGCGCAACTGCTGCACCCGCGTACGTGGGCCGTCTGCCAGCACGCGCGCGGCCCGGAGCAAGCGCCGGAAATCGGTCGTGGTGTACGGGCGGAGCGTTCGGTCCAGCGCTTCCTGCGACAGCGGCGGCCGCGGTCTCAGTACGCGCTCGACGTAGGTGTTGAAGTCCAGGTGGTTGGTGCTGCTCACGACCAGGAAATTGATCAGCCCTTCCTGCGCCTGTTCGCCTCTCCGCTGCCGGGCAGCCGCCTCCCGCTTGGCGAAGGCCAGCCCGCCCTCGGCCAGTTTCAGGAGCGCCGCGAACGGATACCGTGCGTGAGCGAGAATAACTGTCGCGGAGAGCCGCAGCGACCGGCCGAGGCGTCTTTCCGTTTCTTGTGAAAAGCTCTCAACCAGGGTCAGGGCCACCTCGAGCGCTCGATCGGCGGCCGTCACAAGCACCACATCGTCGCCGCCCAGTAGCAATACGTCAAAGGGGAAGATACGGCCAGGGCCGCTGGGCGATGATACTGGGTGCAGGTGGTGCGCAATCGCCTCGACGACGGATTGGTAGGCTGCCCCATCAACCGCACGCGCGAACTGTCCGATTTGCTCCAACGTGCGCAGTTGCTCGAGTTCGCGCCCGATTCCGTCGCCGTCTGCGTAGATCAGCCCCATGTAGCCCTCGGGCCGTGAAGCCGCGGCCAGCGTGTCGAAGTCCTCGGGTCGGCTCAGACCCACGTCGAGCGGGTAGCCGGTGGTACGCAGGCTAGCGATCAAGCGCTGCCAGAGCGGGTCGGAATTGCCAGCAACGGATCCGCGTTCCCGCAGCCAGCGGGGAATATCCTCGGTTCGGATCCGATCGTCCCGCTCGCGTTTGCGATTGCAGCTACCACAGAGGCGTTGTTCACCTTCGGGCCCGGACCAGCGAACGGTGCTGTATCGAAGGCCGCAAGCCTCGCACGGTCGCAGCAGCGCGTGGCTCGTTAACTCCATAACTGCTGGATTGCGGTCCTTTGCAGCACGCAGGCGGTATGCGAGTTGCCGCCAGAAGACATGGATATCCTCGGCTGGCGTCAGCGCACCGGGCATCTCAGAGACAACACTGGTAACCGATGCTGACTCGGTCGCTTCTAGGTACCGCCGTTCCACCGCCAGCCGCGCCGCCTCGGCCCGTTGGCTGACCACGACGAAAAGTCCAGATCCACCGTGGGCATACACGGTCGTGGCGCCCGGTACCGCCTCCTGAACCAGCTGCGGCATTTGTCGGCGGTTCAGATCGTCCAAGAGCGCGCTAGCCCCACGGATGTCGCGCAGCACGCCCGTGGCGAATACGTATTCCTTGATCTTATCGGTGTCAAACGCAAGCAGTGCCTGAGGGTTCATGGCCCCACCTCCCGCAGCAGCCGGGCGCGAACGGCGCTGTGCACCGCGCGGGCGATGAATAGCACCTCCTCCACCTCCTGCAGACTTTGTCCCCAGCGCCGGCAGACGGGCTCCAGCGCGCCGTCAATCCCGGTCCATTGGCGTCCCAACTCTGCCAGGTCGTAGGTCCTGCCAAACGGCGTCTCGCGCCAGGTGACGAACGTGTTCAGCGCCTTCTGGGCCGCCTGCTGGCAGTGGAACGCCCCGTCACCCAGAAGCGGCGGCTGGGACGCCACATCCACCTTCGCACCCGCGGCGCGCAGGTCTCCCTGAACGCGGCGCTGTTCGCTCCGTCCGTTGGCAAGGGCCCGGCCGTCGGGATCCACCTCCGCGGCGCGCAGCTCGCCCGCTACCCGGCGCAGCCAGGCCACGGTGTCCGCCACCCCCTGCGGGTCAGCCTGCATAGAGCAGTCTCCCCTCCTCGACGAACGTCGCCGGCAGCAACGCCTTCAGGCGCAGCCGGCGGTCAAAGGCCTCGCGGCTCCACACCAGGATGTCCACCGCCGCGCCCGCCGTGCCTGTCTCCCAGAGCAGGCGATGCGCCCGTTGCTCCAGGCGGTCGCTCGGTTCAGTCAATTGAGGCACGACAATCCGCAGGTCGTCGTCGCTGGCCGGCCCTGCCTCGCTGCGCGCCCCGGAGCCGAACCGGTACACCCGCTCCGGCTGTCTCGCCGCCACCGGGCGCCGCGCGATCTCCGCCAGGACCGGGGCCTCCAGGCCGCCGTGCGGTGCACGTTGTGTTCTGCGCGCGCCACCTTGCACCTCGCTCGGTGCGCTCTCGCCTGGCTGCCTGCTGTCGGTTAGCCGCACGCTGTCCTTCAGCCGCCTGCTCTCATTCGGCGGCGCGCGACCCTTTTGCCGGCTCATCGTCCTTGCCGTCCCGCCACGGTTCCATCCTGCTCTGCCGATCGTCCTTCCTTTTACAGTGACGGCTCACGGCTCCAGCAGCACGTACCACCCGTTCCCTTTGGTCGCGTCCTTACCCGCGTGCGCCAGCTCGCCCCACACCAGCCACGGCAGAAAGGCCGCCAGCCGCTCCGGCGCTGCCTCAAACGTGATCTCCCCCACCAGCCCGCTCACCGGCATCCGCCGCCCCTGCCGCGCCGAACGGCTGAAGACCTCCACCCACCGCGTCCGGTCGTCCACCACCCGCACCTCGGCGGCCGCCGCCCCCAGCGCCGCCACCCTTTCTGCGCCCAACGGTGCGGGCGGGCTGTGCTCCGGCAGGCCATAGTGCCGCGCCAGCAGCTCCAGCCGGTCCACCAGCCGGCGCAGGAAGAGCTCAAAGCTCAGCCTGCGCACCGGCTGGTGGTTCGAGACCAGGCGCAGCGGCGTCAGCAGGCGGAGCCTGAGCCGGTCGCGCCCCAGCCACCGCCCAGCGCGCAGCAGCACGTCGCCGTGCGTCACCTTGATCGATGGCAGGTGGACGATGCCCCCCACACTACTCCCCCCACCAGAAGCGTTCTGGCCACCAGCGCCGCCAGCACCCGCGCCGGCCCGTCTCACGTTGCTCCCCCCCGCGCGGCCTCGGCTCTCAAGCTCCGGTTCGATCGCCGCGGGACCGGCATTGCCTCGGATGGGGCCGTGTCGCCCTGTGCTGCCTCGGCTGGCGGTGCCCTCACCGGCTCCTCCCGTGCCAGCGGCGTACACGGCCTGCCGCCGGCCGGTGATGGGGTTCCACGCTTCCACACGCTCCAGATGGAGCTGTCCCGCGCCCGCCGTCCCCTCGGGACCGCGCCAGCCAATGCCGGCAGTGCCCACGTCCTGCAACCCCACCAGCGCGTACGGCAGTAGCTGCAGCCCCCGCCCAAAGAGCGTCAGGCCAAACCGGTACACCTGGCCGGGGTAGTACTCCCGCGGCCCCCGCACCGGTGGCTCCAGCGTGAACGGGCGGGGCACGTCCAGCCCCCGAGGCGACGCATCGTCCACCGTCGCCACCAGCGCCGAGATCGGGCAGACGGCGTGCAAGGTGCAGGGCTGGCAGGACGTGAGCTCTTGCCGCACGCAGAACCGGGCTCGCAGCGTGCCAAAGAAGGCGCCACGGATCGCCGCCCCCTGGTGCTCGTGCAGGCGCACCGTCCGCGTCACCCTTGCCTGCACCAGCAACGGATAGGCCGTCAGCCCGCCCAGCGTCGCCATCGCCGGCGCCGCTACCTCATCCCAGATTGCACGTGGCTTGCCACCGCCCGCCACGCTGGCCGCTCGCGCACCGGTCTCGCGTTCCACGGCTCTGCCCCCGCGCTCGCCGGCCGGCTCCTGCCGGCCCGCCGTTAGGCTAGCACCTCGGTGCCACCGATGCAAGTGAACACCCCGCACGGGGTGCGACCGGCGTCTGGTGACGCTGCGCTGTCGCGCTCCCTCTCCGTGTGGTCTGCTGCCTCTGGCGGGCCTCCTGAGCCAGGGTGAGGGCCGCTTCCTCGTCAGTCGCTACTCGCTACTCACCACGCCCTCGTCGGCACTCGCCACTCGCTACTCACCACTCCCCCGGCCCATGGTACCTTTCCTCCACCAACCATGGCGGCCAAGCCCACCGACGTCCGCCCGCAAGGCGCGACCCTGTACTTCCTGCCGGTGCCGATGCGCCTGCCCCTCAAGTTCGGCACGGAGACCACCACCCACGTCACCTGCGCTCGCGTGCGCCTGCGCGTCCAAGACCCCGACGGCCGCACCGCCGACGGCTGGGGGGAGACGCCCCTCAGCGTGCAGTGGGTCTGGCCCAGCGCCCTGCCCTATGCCCGGCGCCTCGACGCGCTCCAGGCCTTCTGCATCAAGCTGGCCGGCGCCTGGGCGACCTTCGACCGCTACGGCCACCCCATGGAGGTGGGCCACGCCTTCCTCCAGGAACGCCTGCCCGCGCTCCTGGCCGCCTTTCACCGCAGCAGGGGCGGCGAAGAGCCTCTGCCGTGGCTGGCGGCCCTGGTCTGCTGCTCGGCGTTCGACCTCGCCCTGCACGATGCCTACGGCGTGCTGCACGGCGTGCCGGTCTACGAGACCTACAACGCGCAGTGGATGTCGCACGACCTGCACTGGTTCTTTTACGAGCCAGACGAAGCGCAAAAGCCAGACGAAGCGCGCACGATACCAGCAGACGAACCGCCTGCGCCGCGCCTGCCTTCGTCCATCGCCCTTCGCCCTCCATCCTTCCGGGGCGCGTACCCGGCGGACTTCCTCGCGCCCCACCCGCCCCCGGCGCTGCCGGCCTGGCACCTGGTCGGCGGGCTGGATCCGCTGGAGCCGTCGGACCTCACCGGCCACGAGCCGCAGGATGGCTACCCCGTCCTGCTGCGCGACTGGATCCGGCAGGACGGCCTCAAGTGCCTGAAGGTGAAGCTACGAGGCAACGACGCGCCCTGGGATTACGCGCGCCTGGTAAAGGTCGGCCAGATCGGCATTGAAGAGGGCGTCGACTGGCTCTCCGCCGACTTCAACTGCACCGTCACCGATCCTGCCTACGTGAATGAGATCCTGGACCGGCTGCTGGTGGAGCACCCCCGCCTCTACGGCATGATCCTGTACGTCGAGCAGCCCTTCCCCTATGACCTGGAGGCGTTCCCCATCGACGTGCATAGCGTCTCCGCCCGCAAACCCCTCTTTATGGATGAGAGCGCGCACGACTGGCGCCTGGTGCGATTGGGCCGCGCGCTGGGGTGGACGGGCGTGGCGCTCAAGACGTGCAAGACCCAGACAGGGGCCTTGCTCAGCCTGTGCTGGGCCAGGGCGCACGGCATGACCCTGATGGTGCAGGACCTCACCAACCCGATGCTGGCCCAGATCCCGCACGTCCTGCTGGCCGCCCGCGCCAGAACGATCATGGGCGTGGAGACCAACAGCATGCAGTTCTACCCGCAGGCGTCCGCGCCGGAGGCGGCCGTGCACCCCGGCCTCTACGTCCGGCGCCAGGGCCAGGTGTACCTGTCCAGCATCCAGGGCCCCGGCTTCGGCTACCGGCTGAACGAGATCCGGCGCGAGCTGCCGCCGCCGGTGGCGGAGCGCCACGGGGCATGATCCTCGGCGGGCAGGGCGTGATCGCATCGCCATGGGCGCAGGCGTTCAACGACGCCTCGAAGGGCGAGTGATGATCCTCGGCCGGCATGGCGTGGTCGCATCGCCATCGCGATTGCCAGCGCGGCAGTCGTCCAACGACGCCGACGGGCGGCGGACAGGCGCAGGACCGACCGTCAAGGAGCCGTGCGTGGACGTAGATCGACGCAACCTCGCGCTCTGGCGCTGGTTCACTGGTTCAGACGACCGGTTCGGAAACAAGCACAAGACACGCAAGCCGCACAGGGCGCCCGAGGCGCACAATGTCCACATAGAGCACAAGGAGGAAGCCGATGGGTTCGGAGGGGAGGAGCCTCACGCTGCGGTTACGCACCCAGCGACTGGTGGAGCGGGACGGCTACACCGTATGGCAGGTCGAGGAGACGCCCTGCACCTGGCCGGCGCCGGAGACGGCGCTGGTGCTGTGCGACGTGTGGGACCGCCACACCTGTCGCGGCGCGGAGGAGCGCCTGGAGCGTCTCCTACCGCGCATGAACCAGGTCGTGCGCGCGCTGCGTCGGGCCGGCGTCCTGATCGTTCACGCGCCGTCGGACACCATCTCATTCTATGAAGGCACCCCCGCGCGCCAGCGCGTGCTCGATGCCCCGCCGGCCGATCCCCCGCCGGATCGCGAGCACGACGACCCGCCCCTGCCAGTGGACTCGACCGACCCGTGCGACACCTGCCCCGACGCGCTCCATCCCCGGTATGAGCGGGGCATGCCTTACCCGTGGACGCGCCAGCACCCCGCCATCGAGATCGACCACGGCCGCGACGTGATCTCCGCCAATGGCCGCGAGCTGTATCGCTACTACCGCCACCGTGGCATCAACCACCTGCTGATTATGGGGGTGCACACCAACATGTGCATCCTGAACCGCACCTTCGCCATCAAGCAGATGGTGCGCTGGGGCATCCCCATCGCCCTCATCCGCGACCTCACAGACGCCATGTATCACCCTGCCCGCCCGCCGTACGTCAGCCACGAGGAAGGGACGCGGCTGGTCGTGGAGTTCATCGAGAAATTCTGGTGTCCGACGGTCGATAGCGATCAACTCCTGGCGTCGTGACGCCCCGGCGGCGCCCACCTCATCGGCCGCTCGCGAGCGCGGGCCTCGCTCCCCTGCAAGGACGCCTTCATCGCTCCTGGAGTAAGGCCACGATCGCCGCCAGATCGGGCGCGGGCCTCACTCCCCTGCAAGGACGCCTTCATCACCTCCCACCAGGGACGTGGCGCGAATCCTGCTCTACCCCGGTATGCCGGCCGGGAGCAGAAGCCCGTCGTGGCACTGCGCCCGCCGTGCCAATGTAAGGAGCCGTCATGGACGTCATCATCCTTATTCTGCTCATTCTCCTGCTGATCGGCGCCATCGGGCCGCGGGCAGGCTGGTACGGCACCGCCGGTACGCTCTGGGACGTGCTGAGCCTGATCCTGCTCATTGCCCTGGTGGTCTGGCTGCTGCGGTTGCTAGGGGTCGGCATCTGACCGCCTCTCCTGCCGGTCGCTGGCGGCCAGGGGCCTTGCCTGCAGTGACCGTTCGAACTGCCAATGACCACGACGATCGAGCCCGTGGCGCCGGCGATGGCCGTCCGGCGCCGGTGCGGGCACTGGGAGCAGGTGCCCCTCACCACTGACGAATGGGTGCTATGGGCGTACCGGCACCAGCGCTGTCGCGCCTGCGCGGCCGCCTGGCTAGACCGCCCCCGGTGCGAAGGGCGCTGTTCCACCGGCCCGCTGGGCCCGAGCAACGACGCGCCCGCGGCGTGGCGGTGAACGCGTAGAGGTTAGCCGCCCGGGGCCTGAGGCCGCGCCAAATTGCGGGGCGAAGCCGTCACCCGCCCGCACTGGAGACGCCGGAGCCGGACGACGGCGCCTCCGGCGATCGGCCGGCGAAGCGAGCCACCAGCTCAAGCAAGTGCTGCAGGTCAAACGGCTTGCCAATGTAGGCGTCGGCGTTGATCTGCTGCGCCCGCGCGGCGGCGTCCACCGCCGCGGTCAGAACGATGATGGGCGCGTGCGGCCCGGGAAGCTGCCGGTAGGACTCGGCGAACTGCCAGCCGTCCATCACCGGCATCCACATATCCAGCAGGATCACGTCGGGCGGATACTCGCGGGCAAAGTCGAGCGCCACCGCGCCATTCGGCGCGGCCTCCACCTCGTAGCCTTCGTCGGAAAGCACCAGGGTCAGGATGCGGCGGATGGCGTCGTCATCGTCCACGACCAGGACGCGCTGGCCCACCAGACTGCCCTCGGAGAACGCCTGCGGAGAACGCCTGCCGGCCTGCAGCGACCCGCCGGTGTGGCAGCCGCCGGCAGGGTCACGGCCCGGTGGCGGCAAGCAGCTACTATGCCCCATGAATCACAAACGAATAAAGGTTGCCTCGCGGCGCCTACCCGCCCTGAACGGCGCGGAAAGGGGGGCGCCCCAGGACCGCTTGACGCCAGATCGTGGTCGCCGTCCCTCTTTCCGCGCCGGAGCCGCGGCGATGCACCCGCCGCGGGCAATCTCCTCTCCCCATGGCCGTCGTTCCCCGCTCCGTGTCGGAGCGGGGGCGGCGGGGCCAAGCCGCACGGCAGGGATGGGTCGGGCAGGGGGTGCGGCGCGGCCCCGACCGAAGGGAGTGACGTTTGTCCTCCCTCACAGCGCGGCTCCCACCAACCCGTTGACAACAGCGCCAGGGTAGCCTACAGTTGTGCCGGGAGCCCCATCGGGAATGGCAGTCGCCCCAAGCGAGGTCCATCCCCTGGTACTGACGCAGGTCGGCCTCTTCGCGGAGCTACCTGCCGAGGCGCTGGCGGGCCTCGCGCCCTCCCTGCGGCGGCGGCGCTATCCGAAGGGCCAGGTCATCTTCTTCCAGGGCGACCCCGGCGCCAGCCTCTGCCTCATTGAGACCGGTCGCGTCAAGATCGCCCTCACCACCCCCGACGGCAGAGAGTTCGTCCTGGCCCTGCTCGGCCCGGGCGACTACTTCGGGGAGCTCTCCTTGCTGGACGGCGAGCCCCGCTCCGCCGACGCCATTGCCCTGGAGGCATGCCAGCTCTTGCTCCTACAACGCGACGACTTCCTCCGCTGCCTGAGCGCCCACCCCTCGGTCGCCATCAGGCTCCTCGCCGCCCTCAGCCGCCGGCTGCGCCGTACCGACCAACTGGTGCAGGAAGCGGCCTTTCTCGACGTCCCCGCCCGTCTGGCCCGCGTGCTGCTGGAGCAAGCCCAGTCAGCGGACGCAGCGGGGGGCGCGCAACCAGCCGGCGCCGGCCGCCTCACCCAGACGGAGCTAGCGGGGATGATCGGCGCCACCCGTGAGAGCGTCAACCGCTGGCTGAGCTACTTCGAGCGCCAGGGGCTCATCCGCCGCCAGCAGGGACGCATTACCATCGTACGGCCCGAGGGATTGCGCCAGCGCATCTACTGAGCCCCGCCGGCCGGTGCCCGGCCTCCCTGCGCCCCGCGGGCGCGTCTACGTTGGGGACCTCCGGCAAGGGGCCGGCAAGGGCTCCGCGAAAGAACGTCGATGGCCAATCGTGCATCTGGGACAGTCACCTTTCTCTTCACCGACGTGGAGGGGAGCGCGCGGCGCTGGGAGGAGCACCCCGAGGCCATGGCGCAGGCCCTGGCCCACCACAACGCCCTGCTCCGCCGCGCCGTCCAGGCCCACGGGGGGACGGTCTTCAAGACCGTCGGGGACCAGTTCTGCTGCGTCTTCGCCACCGCCCTGGACGCCCTGCGCGCCGCCGTCGCCGCCCAGCAGGCGCTCCACGCTACGTCCTGGGGCGCCGTCGGCCCCCTGCGCGTGCGGATGGCCCTGCACAGCGGGGCCGCCCAGTCCCAGGGCGACGACTATCTGGGCCCCGCCGTCAACCGCGTCGCCCGCCTGCTGGCGGCCGGCCACGGGGGCCAGGTGCTGCTCTCCCTGGCCAGTACCGAGCTGGTCCGCGACGAGCTACCGGCCGGGGTGAGCCTGCGCGACCTGGGCTCTCACCGTCTGCGCGACCTGCAGCGCCCCGAGCGGATCGCCCAGGTGGTCATCGCCGGCCTGCCCGCCGACTTCCCCCCGCTGCGCACCCTGGGCAGCCGGCCGAACAACCTGCCGGCGCAGCCCACGCCGCTGGTGGGGCGCGAGCGCGAGGTCGAGGCTCTCTGCCGGCGCCTGCGCCAGGCGGGGATGCGCCTGGTCACCCTGACCGGCCCCGGCGGCGTCGGCAAGACGCGGCTGGCCCTCCAGGTGGGCGCTGAGCTGCTGGACCACTTCACCGACGGGGTCTTCCTCGTCTCCCTGGCCTCCATCCGCGATCCCGCCCTGGTGCCACCCACCCTCGCCCAGGCGCTGGGCGTGCGCGAGGTGGCCGGCCAATCTCTGCTCGCCACTCTCCAGCACGAGCTGCGCGACCGGCACCTGCTCCTGCTGCTGGACAACTTCGAGCAGGTGATCGGCGCCGCCCCACTGGTGGCCGACCTCCTGGAGCGCTGCCCGCGCCTCCAGGCGCTGGTCACCAGCCGCGCCGTGCTGCGCCTGTCCGGCGAGTACGACTTCCCCGTGCCGCCCCTGACCCTGCCCGACCCCGCGCACCCGCCCGCCCTGGAGCGCCTCACCCAGTATGAGGCGGTGCGCCTGTTCCTGGAGCGGGCGCAGGCCGCGCGCGCCGACTTCGCCGTCACCAACGAGACTGCCCCCGCCGTGGCCGAGCTGTGCCACCGCCTGGAGGGGTTGCCCCTGGCCATCGAGCTGGCGGCGGCCCGCGTGCGCCTCTTCTCGCCCCCCGCTCTGCTCGCCCGCCTGGAGCGACGGCTGCCCCTGCTTACCGGCGGGCCCCGCGACCGGCCGGCGCGCCAGCAGACGATGCGGGCGGCGATCGCCTGGAGCTACGACCTGCTCGACCCCGCGGAGCAGGCCCTCTTCCGCCGCCTGGCCGTCTTCGTCGGGGGCTGGACCATCGAAGCGGCCGAGGCGGTGGCCACCGCGGCCGGTCCGCTGGCGCTGGACCTCCTGGCCGGGCTCGAGTCGCTGCTGGACAAGAGCCTCCTGCGCTCCACCGGCGCGGACGAAGCCACGCCGCGGTTCGGCATGCTGGAGGTGATCCGCGAGTACGGGCTGGAGCAGCTGGAGGCCGGCAGTGAGGCGGAAACTACCCGCCGCGCCCACGCCGCCTGGCACCTGGCGCTGGCCGAGCGGGCGGCGCCGGCGCTGGATGGCCCCGACCAGGTCGCCTGGCTGGCCCGCCTGGAGCAGGAGCACCACAATCTGCGCGCCGCCTTCGACTGGCTCCTGGCGGAAGGGGACGCCGAAGCGGCTCTGCGCCTGGGCGGGCTGATCTGGCGCTTCTGGGAGATCCGCGGCCACTTTGGGGAAGGCCGGGCGCGCCTGGCGCAGGCCCTCGCCCATCCCGCGGCGTCCGCCCCCACCCCGGCGCGGGCGAAAGCCCTGAGCGCGGCCGGCAATCTGGCGTACCGGCAGGGGGACTTCCAGGCGGCCCGCACCCTGCACCAAGAGTGCCTGGCCATCTGGCGCCTGGCCGGTGACCGCGCAGGCGCCGCCTCCGCCCTGAACAACCTGGGGCTGATCAGCCACCGGCAGGGCGATTTCGCGGCGGCGCGGGCCTTCCACGAGCAGAGCCTGGCCATCCGGCGCGAGCTGGGCGACGAGCGGGGGCTGGCCGTCACTCTCACCAGCCTGGCGAACGTCCTTCGCGAGCAGGGCGACTACGGCGGGGCGCGATCGCTCCTCGACGAAGGGCTGGCGATCAAGGAGCGCCTGGGGGACCGCCAGGGAGTCGCGATCACCCTCAACAACCTGGCCATCCTGGCGGCGCGCCAGGGCGACTACCCGCGGGCGCGCGCGCTCTTCGAGCAGAGCCTGGCCATCCGGCGGGAGCTGGGTGACCGGTGGGGGATCGCCGCGGCGCTGGAGAACCTCGGCTGCGTCGCCTGCGAGGAGGGCGACTACGCCGCGGCACAGCCGCTCTTCGAGGAGAGCCTGGCCATCCGGCAGGAGCTGGGTGACCGGTGGGGCATCGGCCAGTCACTCTCCAACCTGGGCGCGGTCGCCTGCTGGCACGGCGATGCAGAGGCTGCCCGCGCGCGCTACGAGCACTGTCTCGCCATCCGGCGCGAGGTCGGGCACCAGCCGGGTATCGCCGAGGCGCTCAACGCCCTGGGGACGCTCGCCGCCACTCAGGGCGACGTCCCCACCGCGCGCTCCCTCCTGGCGCAGGCGCTGGCCATCCGGCGCCGGCTTGGCGATCGGCTCGGCATTGCCGAGTCCCTAGAAGGATGGGCCGCCCTGGCGGCGGCGCAGGGGCAGCCGGAGCGCGCCCTGCGCCTGGCCGGGGCTGCGCTGGGGGCGCGGGAAGCCATCGGTGCCGCCCGCCCGCCGGGCGTACAGGCCATGCTGGAGCGCTGGTTGGCGTCGGCGCGGCGCGCCCTCAGCGACGAGGCCCAGGCGGCCGCCCTGGCGGCCGGCCAGGCCATGCCGCCGGAGCAGGCCCTGGCGTACGCGCTCAACGACGAGCATGGCGAGAGCGACGCCGGCTGACGGAAACGAGCCTCACCCCGCCAGTGCAGCATGCCTTCCGCGCCCGCAGGCGGAGAGAGTGGCCACTCTCCCCGCCTGTAGGGACTTCCCTCTCCCTTTGCCACAGGGCCAGGGTGAGGGCGCCGCGTCGTTAGGCGTCCTGGCTAGGCGCCGCCCCGCCGGCTCACGCTACTCGTACACGGCGCCATAGCCGGCCAGCTCCACCTGCTGGGGGCTGTCCGCCGCGTCGTCGTGGAACTCGAGCAGCGCCCAGCGCAGGTCCGGGCCGGCCGGCGCAAAGGCGACGTACACCACGCAGGCCGTACCGGGAGCGAGCACCGCGCCGCTGCAGCTCTCCTTCAGGATTGGGAAGTCGGCGGCGAACTTGCCGCTCACCCATACCCCCTTGATCTGCAGCTTCGCGCCCCCGCTATTCGTCAGCGCCACCTCCACCGGGTGGCTGGTCGTGCCAGCGGGCTGCTCGCCGAAGTCCCATTTCATCGGGTCGAGCGACACCGCCGGCGCGGGCGGCGGGGCCGCGCTCGCCCCTGACCCGCTGAGCGCGACGGTGTGCACGCCCGGCGTGGCATTGGTGGCGATCTCCAGCGTTGCGCTCCGCGCGCCCGCTGCCGATGGGCGGAAGACGAGGTTGAAGGTGCACATCGCCCCCGGGTCGAGCGAGTACCCGGGCGTGAGCACGGCCGGCCTGGGGGAGCAGCGCACGTCGCCCTCGATCCAGAAGTCGGCAGCGTTGGTGCCACTGACGCCGAAGCCGTAGATCATCAGTTCCATCTGGCCACCGGCAGTCAGCGTCACCTGCTGCGGCGCGCTGATCGCGCCGGGTTTTAGCGTGCCGAAGCTGAGGGCGCTGGGCGTGAGCGTGATCGTCGGCTCCACGCCGGTACCGTCCAGCGTCACCGTACTCTGGCTGCCGGGCACGTTATTCGCGTTGTGGGTGATGGTCAGCGTGGCGCTGCGTTGCCCGGCGACGCTGGGCGTGAAGGCGACGACGATGACGCAGCTCTGGCCGGCCGCCAGCGTCGTCGGCGGGACCCCGCAGGCGACGAGCGGTGGCGCCGCGGGAGCCGTGCTGATGGCGAACTCGCCGGCGTTCGTTCCGCCGATGCTGATGCCGCTGATGCTGAGCGTGTCCGTGCCGTCGTTGGTGAGATACAGGCCTAACGTCCCCGTGGCGCCCACGCGCTGCCTGGGGAACGCCAGCGTCGTGGGGCTGAGCTTGGCCGTGGGCACGCCTTTGGCGACGCCGTCGAGCGGTACGCTGGTCTCGCCCGCGCGGCTCGTGCCGTTGTTGCCGTCGTGGCTGATCCCCAGCACCGCCGTGCGCGGGCCGGCCGGATACGGCCCCGTGGGGGAGAAGGTGACGCCCACGTTACAGAAGGCGTTGGGGGCCAGCGTGATCGGTGGGGTGCCGCACGGCATTGCGACGCCCGCGCTGGTGGTGCCGAACTGGGGATCGCTGGTGCCAAAGCTCTTGATGGTCAGGTTCAGGTTCCCGCCGTTCTTGAGCGTCACCGTCTGAGGGGCGCTGGTCGTGCCGAACACCTGGCTGCCGAAGCTCAGGCTCGTCGGGCTGACCAGGAGCCTGGCCTCGAACCGCATCCCCTGCATTGGCTCCACGTTCCCCGCCTGGTCCGTCGCCCAGAAGAAGACGTCCGTCGGCCCCGGCGAAGGGACGCTCAATTGCGCGTAGCTGCCGAGCACCGTCTGGACGGGGCCACCATTCATCTGATACTGGATCTGCTTCACGCCGGACCCGCCGTCGCTGGCGCTCAGCATGAGCACCCCGCCGGCCGTAGAGGCGCTGGTCCTGGGCGCCGTCTTGTCTAGCCGCACCACTACCTGCTTCGGGTACTCCACGTTGCCCGCGTTGTCCATGGCCCAGAAGCGCAGCGTGGTTTGCCCTTCCTTGGAGATGACGACGGACGTGGACGCGCCGCCGGCGGCCGTCCTGGGGATGAGCTGGGCCGAGCCCGCGACCGACTCGTAGGTGATGGACTGGATGGCGGTCGGACTGTTGTAGACGGAGCTTGAACCGCTGACCTGCGCGCTGATGGTTACTGTCGTGTCGCGGTTCGTCCAGCCGACGGCGTTGAGCGCCGGCGAGAGCGTGGCGGTGCTGACCGGCGGGACGCCACCGATCCACACCGTGGCGGTCCCGTTCTGGCGGTCGATGCCGAGGACGGTGATCCCGACGTTGTTGTTGACCGCCGGATCGGCGAAGGTGTCGCCGACGCCGAGACCGGTGCGGCCGGCGCTACCGCTCTTCATGAGATACGTCTGTCCGCCGGGCAAGACCTGGTGGACCACCACTGCGTCGGCGGGCAGGCCTTGATCCCATCCCGCGCGGCGCCGGAACTCCACCGTATAGATGGCGCTGGATAGGCCGATGGGCACCTGGACCATCAGGTCGCCGGGCCGCGAGGCGTCGTCCAGCGCGGCCAGCGTGACCGTGGCTGGGCCTGCGGTGTAGCGGATGCGGCTGGCGGGGATCCAGCCGAACCAGGCGCGGTAGGGGGCGATGAGCCCTGGGCCGCTCTGCCCGAATGGCGAGCGCTGGAACGTGGGGTTCGCATAGCCGCAGGTGCTGCCGCTGCCGAAGGTGTCCGCGCTCATCACGTCCCAGGCGTCGCCGTACTCCGCCCCGTCGTAGCAGCGCGAGTGGAGATACAAGCCGTAGCCGTGCATCATCTCCTGCGCCGCCGTGGGGATGCGCAGCGACGACGCCGTGAGGGCGGCGGTGCCGAAGGTCCGCGTCGTGCCGCCGATGGTGACGCTCTGCTGGCCGCCCCAGTACTGGCCGGCATCGTCGTTCCAGAAGACCACGATGCCATAGTAGCTGGACGCGATCATCGACGCGGGGAAGTGAGGGTCCTTCATGGCCGCGTCGACGCAGGCCTGGAGCTTCTGGGGCCGGCCACCGGGCTGGGGCCCACCCAGGTTGAGGTGCTGCTGCAAGGTGAACGGCATGGTGTACCAGCCGTGCACCGTCGATCCTGTCAGGTCGATGGCGCCATAGGAGACGTCTTTGAAGTAGTCAAAGACCCCGCCTTTCCCCGCGCCCGATTCCGAGAAGAAGTCGCGCAGGACCGATAACGCCTTGGGCTCGCCGGCAACGTCCTGAAACTTGCAGGCGATGATCGCCCATTTGGTGTTGCCCGATACCGGCGCCGCTTCGGCGCGGGGCGGCGCCGCGGCTGGAGCCATCGTCCCCAAGGTGACGCTCAGCAGCACGACGGCCAGCGCCAGGGGGAACCGCACCCGCCTCAAGCGGCGCTCGTCGCCCAGCGGGCGTCTCCCCCGGGATGGCCCGGCAAAGAGGCGCCGCAGCTCCCGCCTCCAGCTGCCCCGGCCGCCCACCGCGCGTTGCCCGCCGCCCCCCGCGCTATCCTGCCCGCCGCGGACCATCGTACAAGCGCTCATCGTCGTATCCTCCTTGAAAGTGCTGAGCCCACGGTACGCCCCTTTCCATCGCCGCGCTGCGACGGCCCTCACTCCCCGGCTGTGATCTGCGTCACACTGCCGTGCTGGGGCCCCTGTGGGTGCACCCGGCGCTTCCGGGCGGGGCGCCGCTGGGTCCCGTCGGCCTTTGGTCGTCCCGCCTCCTGCCGGCTCCCTCCTCGCCACTCCCTCATCGCTCGTCCACTACTCCCCCCTCTGGCGGAAACTCTGGGTGAAGGGCAGGGCTCCGCTAGACGGGAACACTGGCGGCACCCGGCCCCTGCGCTCAGCCGCGACCGGCGCCCCCGCGCCGTTACACTGAACGGCGGAGACGCCAGCAATTGGGCCGTCGGGACGGAGTGGGCTGGCCCCTGGTGCTAGCTTGCGCGCACTCGCTCACCGGGTCCGGCGCACCCGCCACGGGTGGCGAGCAGGGGGAATGGCCGGCGCTCTCGAAACAGGAGACTCGATCAGCGGAGGCGCCGCTGCGGCCAATACGGTGGGACAATATGGACTGGCGAACCTTCCGTGACGATGACCTGCCCGAGATCGCCGCCCTGCTGGCGCAGACGCTCACCTACGACCGGCCCACCGCCGCCAGCGTGCGCTACCTCCTGCTGGAAGACCCCGGCTTTGACCCTCACCTGATCTGGATCGCCACCGATCCAGGCCACGGCCGGCGCGTCGTAGGGTTCGCTGCCGGCGCGCTCCCCGACGAGCGCCTGCAGTGCCCGGGCGGCGTCAAGCTCTTTGCCGTCGCGCCCGAGTACCGCCGGCAGGGGGTCGCCAGCCGCCTCTTCGACTTGGTCGAAAATACTCTGCGCCAGCGTGGCGTCACCGAGTGCGTCGCCGTCAACTGCGGCCACCACCGGCTCTCGCTCGGCCTGGACGTACGCTACACGGCCGCGCTCTGCTTCCTGCTGAGCCGCGGCTACGAGCAGACCGGCACGACGCAGGACATGGAAGTCGACCTCGTCGGGCCGGAGGCGCCGGACCTGAGCACCGAAGCCGGCGAGGCGCGGCTGCGCGAGCAGGGGATTGCCGTCCGCCGCGCCACCGCTGCCGACCGCGACTGGGTGACGCAAGGCGTCGAGCGCGAGATGGCACCGCCGGTCCCCAGCCGGCGCTGGGCCTACCTGGCCGACCAGGCCTTTCGCTCCTGCCCGCCCACCATCGAGGTGGCGGAAGACACCCGCACGGGCGCCTTTCTGGGGTTCGCCGCCTACAACGCCGCGCGCTGGGGGGTCCTCGGCCCCATGGGCGTGGCGCCGCAGGCGCGGCACAAGGGGCTGGGCAGCGTCCTGCTCAAGCGCTGCCTGCGAGACATGCAGGCCGACGGCTTCACGCGCGGCGAGATCTTCTCAGTTGGGCCCATCCTCTTCTACGGCCGGACCATCGGCGCACGCATCTCTCGCGTCTACTACCGCTACGCCAAACGCCTCTGACCGCGACGCCCGCTACGCCTGTGAGCAGGGCTACCACTGCACCAGCCGCCTCTGACCAGGACAGCGCCCGCAGCTTGGGGCGAGTAGCGACGAGCGAGTGCCGAGGAGTGAGTGCCGAGGAGCGAGGAGCGAGGAAGGAGCCATCACCGCCGCCCACTTCGCGGGCTCCCGCTGTCCCAAAGGGAGAGAGAACAACGGGCCCTCACCCTAACCCTCTCCCAAAGGGAGAGGGAGCCTCCGCTAGGGTCGTAGCGTCGGCCTCAAGCCCCTCACCCTCACTCTCTGACAAAGGGTGAGGGCCCCTTGCTCGTTCCTCGGCACTCGCTACTTGTGAACCATACGCGGGAGGAGTATCCTGCCTCTGAGGGATGTGGCGCCGCCAAGGGGACCGACGCGGGCTGCGCCAGGGTGTATCAGGGTGCGCCTCGCGGCAGCCCCGTTGCGTCGCCCCCTGTGGCGCGTGCGATCGCGTGCGATCGCGTGCGATTGCGAAGGAGGTGCCAACGTGCCCACAGTGTCTTCCGTCGTCGCCCCCAGGATCACCCGTACGCGGGTGGTTCGTGGCGCCCTGCTCGGCGGCCTGATCTCGCCGGCAGCGTCCATCCTGGCAGCGTGCAGCCGGCCCGGCGCGGAGCCGGCCACCATCTCCGCCAGGCCCGCGTCACTTGTGCTGCACACGGACTGGCTCGGCCCGGGCCCGCGGGGGCAGGTGACCGAGAAAGGGCTGGCCGAGTTTCAGCAGCGCTTCCCGCACATCAAGGTCAGCGCCGAGCCCCTACCCGGCGACACGGCGGAGAAGCTCACCGCCCTCATCGCCAGCGACTCTATTGGCGACGTGGCCCTGTGGACCCACCACCTGGTGGTCTACTTCGCCAAGCGGAACTTCTTCACTGATCTCCGGCCCTACCTCAAGACCTTCCGCTATTCGCTGGACGATGTCTACTACGTGCCGGAGATCATCCAGTACGAGCACAAGCTGATCGCCGTCCCCTTCCAGCTCAACCTCTTCGACTGGATCTACAACAAGACGCTGTTCAAGCAGGCCGGCGTCCAGCCGCCTCCCGATAACTGGACCTGGGATCAGTTCATCGCCACCGCCCGGCGCCTGACCGATCCCGAAAAGAACCTGTGGGGCATCGAGTGGACCGTCAACCACCCCAACTGGATGACCCCAATCTGGGCCAACGGCGGCAGCCTGCTGAACGCCACCTTCACCAAGACGACGCTTGCCGAGCCTCCGGCCGCGGAGGCCATTGAGCTGGTGCTGGACCTGGTGCACAAGCATCGTGTGGCGCCGCTGCCGGCGGTCCACCGCGAGAAGCAGCTAGGCTTCTCGAAGGGCACCTACGCGCTGGCCATCGGCAACTCCCCTGGACGGGCGCTGGACAAGGCCCTGGCCGACGCCGGCCAGATGGAGTGGGACTTCTGCTACATGCCGGCCCTGCCCCGCACCGGCAGGCGGACGGTGCAGGCCAATCTCCAGCCATACGTCGTGCCGGCGACGAAGCGGGCCACGGTGGACCAGGCGGTGCAGCTCGCCTTCTTCATGGGCGGCGAGTACGTCCAGGGCCTGATCGCCGATACGGGCGCGGCCGCACCGACCTTCAAGAAGCTGATCGATAGCGACCGCTACCTGGTGCCGGCGCACCGGCGCAAGGTGGTGCTGGACGGCCACGCCTATCGCCGGGGCATGGGCTCGAACTTCGAGCATTACGTCCCATGGCGGCGGGCGGTCGAGGCTGAGCTGGTCAAGGGCTGGGATGGGGTGCAATCGGCGCGGGACACGGCGCTCCAGGCCACCCTGGCCGGCGACGCCGCCCTCGCCGCCGCCGGAACGTAATGCCACAGTTGCACGTCCGTGGTGGCTGAGCCGGCGGGCACTGCCCTCGGCTAGCGGTGCAGTCCGGCGCTGGCACGGACGCTGCAGGGCTGTCGACACCGAGGGAGCAGAGCGGGCATGCGCCGAACCGGCAGGACCACTAGTGCTGTTTCAGACGACCTCCTTGGGAATGCAAGCCCGCGCACCAGGGAAGGCAATGCCAAATCGCTGGCCTGATGGTGCACTAGCGCGTGCCAGCACCACGCTCTGGCACACAGGTAAGGGAGAACGGCCATGCGCCGGATCAGACGGACTGCGGGACACTAGCTCAGCCGGCCGGTGTCGGCCGGGCTCGCCGCCGGCCTCGGCGCGCTGGGGCTGGCCTGGCTGTTGGCCGAGCCATACACCGGAGCGGCGCTCCCGCGGCAGGGATCAGCCCCTGTGGCGACGCGACTGCTCTCGCCTGGGGCGCCGCCGGGGACGCCCACGCCCTATCCTGGCCTACGCATCCCACCCACCGCTTGCCCGCCGGAGACCAGCCCGCAGCCGACGTGGACGGTGCCGCCCAACGCCTCGCTCACCCGCACGTTCCAGGCGCGCGCGACCCAGCCGCCGGTGACGCTGCCGCCGGAGCGGACGCCGGTGATCGTCACGCCCAGCGCTCCCTGGGCGAACTACACCGCCTCCCACCTGGGCTTCGCCTTCAGCTACCCAGCCAACTGATCCCTGGAGGTGCCCAGGGTTTCTGCCACGCATTTTTCCAAGGATGGCTACGGGGTGACGCTCATGAAGTTCCGAAACAAGCCGCTGTGCTGGTGGCGGTCGCCCGTGGAGACCTCGTCTACACCTTCTCCTACGCTCCTGCCAACTCGCGCCACTTCGGCGCGTTCAACCGCATCATCGACAGCTTCCGCGTGCCATGGGTCGCCTGCGCCCACACCTGGTGCCGCTAGCATCCGCACCGGTGGAGCTGAACCGCGATCGATCGAGGAAGATGATGATCGAAGGTGATGCGCAGCGCCACCGCTGCTCAGGGGGCGCGTTGCGCACGCAGTGCCCGCAAACGGGCGGCTACTGGTACGGGTAGCGTCTGGCGCCGGATGTGGTCCACCGCCCTGGCAGGCCGCTTGATCTCCCGCTCCATCTCCTCAGCGTGGTCGTGGTAATACGCCAGGACTGAATGCACCTGTGCCCCGGTCAATTCCGAGTAGTGGTGCTGCAGCTCTTCCGCGCTCCAGCCGTGCGCCTTGTTCTGCTCAATCAGCGACACGACCTTGTAGCCGGTGCCGGCGACAAACGGCACGCCACTCTCGCTCAGTTCGATGTGTCGGTAGCCCGTAGCGGCAGTAGACATGCGGCGAGCCCCTCAATCGCGTGGCCGGCTCGCCGCATAGCACGATCACGCGCAGGCTCGAGAGGAGGCCGTGCCAGGACGCCGAACCTGCGGCCCAACGCCCGCCGCGGGTCGCGGACGAGCTCGCCCGCCTGCGTATGGGGGATACGGCGCGCCCCGCCGGCGCACGGTCGGTTGCGCCGGCCGCTTCGCCGGGCTATGGTGTGTATTGCACCCGCCGTCGTCTTCGGGTACTCGGCGTACCCGGGCGAGGTGAGCGAGGGAGAAGCAGCCATGGTGGTATCGCTACGATCTCCGGTCACCCGCGCACGGTTCGTCCGCGCCGCGGGAAGCACGCTGGCCCTGGCCACGCTAGCGGCCTGTGGGCCAGTGGGCGGCGGCGCCACGGGAGCCTCGGCCACCGTCCAGGCCGCCATCCAGGCCAAACGGCCGGTCACCCTCTTGATCGATAACGACTGGACGCAGGGCGACCGGCTGAAGGTGGTCCAGGCCTGGCTGGAGCGGGCGAACAAGGTCTACGCCCACATCAAGACCGACCTGCGCGAGACGGCGGAGTCCCAGGAGAAGACAATCGCCATGTTCGCTGCCGAGCAGCAGGGCGACCTGGTGCAGCTCGACCAGCACATGGTCCCCGTCTTTGGACCTAAAGGGGCGCTGCACGACATCTCGTCTACCCTGGCCGCGCTCAAGTTCGACGTGAACAGCCTCTACGATATCCCCAATATCACCCACTGGGAAGGCAAGCGCCACGGCCTGCTCATCCAGCTCAATTCGTTCAACTGGCTGATCAACGTCAACGCCTTCCAGGAGGCCGGGCTGAAGGAGCCGGCCGCCGGCTGGACCTGGGACGACCTGGTGGACGTGGCCAGGAAGCTGACCCGCACGCCCGGCGCGCAGGGCGGGCGCTGGGGCACCAACATCTCCGGCGAGCCGTACCACTTCTTCTGGTCCGCCAATGCCCCCTACCTGGACCCCAAAGGAACCAGGAGCCTCTGGGATACCCCTCCGGTACGGGAGGTGGTGCAGTGGCTGGTGGATCTGGTGCAGCGCCACCGCGTCGCGCCCACCCAGCGCGAGGCGACGGAGAAGCGCCTCAGCTTCAATAATGGCGACTACGCCATTAATCAATACGCCGTACCCACCCCGGCCATCACCAGGGCCGTCGACGGCCGCTTCCAGTGGGACGTCGTCCCCGCGCCCAAGCATCCCAAGACCGGCAAGGCGGTGAACACCGTCACCGGCCATAACTACCTCATCACCAAGAAGGCTGTGCAGCGGGGCGTCGTCACTGAGGCGGCGCAGGTCCTGATCGAGCTCTACGACAAGCAGATCCAGGAGCTCTACATCAGCGGCCTCAGCGTCGGTTCGCTGCCCATCCTCAAGTCCGTCGCCGCCCGCGCAGGCAACATGGAAGGGATGCCCAGGAACTTCAAGATCGCCCTCGACGTCATCTCGACCGGCCAGAACTTCGAGAAGGTGATCGGCTTCCTGGATTTCCACCGCGCTTGGCGTCCGGAGTTCTGGAAGGCGCTGGATGGTGAGGTGTCGGTCGAGCAGGCCGTGATCAATATGACCCGCGCCAGCGACGCCGCGCTACAACAGGCCGCACGCTGAGCCGCCACGAACGGGCACAGCGCCAGGCACAGACAGAGGGGAGATGGCGTACATCCCACGTGGCCCGCTCCGTGAAGTTAGTGAAGGAAGCATAGCGTCCACCGGCTCCGGGCCAGCACTTACCCGCGCCCGGTGGCTCAGAACCCACCTGGCCGGGGCGGCCGCTTCGGTCCTGGCCGCCTGCGGCCTGCCGGCGGGCGGCGAGCCTGCCGGCGCCACCGCCCAGCCGGTGACGATCCAGTGGATGACCGACTGGACGGGCGGCGCGCGGGGCGAGGCCACCAAGCAGTCGATCCCCGCCTTCGAGGCGCAGTTCCCCAGGATCAAGCTGGACATGCAGGCCGTCCAGTCGGATAGGTATGAGACGTTCTCCGCCCATCTAGCCGCGGGGACGCTCCCTGACGTCATGCTCTTCAGCGGTAACTTCTTTGAGTACTGGGCCGAGCGCAACGTGTTCGTGGACATCGGCCCGCTGCTGCGCAAGTACCGCTTCGACAAGGACTCCGTGTGGTGGGAACCGCAGTACTTCGAGTACAAGGGTAAGGTCCAGTCGATCTGACGTCCTACACCGAGCCCATCCGCACGGTGCTCGATTAGCCCAAGCAGCTGGAGGTGCTGGAGTATGCCGTCGGCCTCATCCACCGGCACCAGGTGGCCCCGGTGCTGGAAGGGAGCAATGCCGTCAGGGGGCTCAGCTTTGATAAGGGCAACTTCGCCATCACCGTTAGCAACTCGGCCAAGGCGCTGGCTACCGGGATTAAGGATCAGTTCCAGTGGGAGGTCATGCCCACGCCCCGCTGGGCCGGCACGAGAAACCGCGTCACCAACTGGAACCACCAGGGCCACATCGTGATGAAAGTAGCGGAGCAGCGCGGCCACGGCGACGCGGCGACGCAGTTTGCCATCTGGATGGCCGGTGAGGGAGGCCAGACCATTGTGGCCAGGACCGGTGGCGCCACGCCAGTCCATAAGAAGACGGCCACCAGCCCGGTCTACCTTGACGGCGGGCCGCCTAACCTCAAGCTGCAACTGGAGATGCTCACCAGGAAGCCAGACCAGTGGGCCCGCGGCTTTCGTATCTGGAAGCACTTCCAACCGTGGTTCGCCGCCATCACTCCTATCCTGGCCCTGGGCTTCGCCGGCGAGATCTCTGTGCGTGAGATGGCGATCCGCGCCACCCAGGCCGGAAACGCCGCCCTGGACGCAGCCGCCGCGCGCTGAAACCCCGAGTCGCCGCGCGGAACCTTGGGGCGGCATGGCCGCTGCACATGATCTCCTCGCACGGCGGCCCTCGTTCCCCCTCTCCCACACGGAGAGGGGGCCAGCGCGCACCGTATCATTCGGAGCAATTCGGAGCACAGGAGCACGGTGGCCGTGGCCGGCATAGTCCCGCCCTACCGCGCCGTCTTCTACTGGGAGCAGGGAGGGATCGCGCTGGACAATCCGCGGGTCAATCCCTACGCCGGGCTGCTCGCCCGTGCCCTGGCCCCCTACGGCGTGGCGCTGGAGCCAGGCTGGACCCTCGACCCCACGTGGGTCCGGGAGCAGCACGGTCGCGTGCAGGCGCTCCACCTGAACTGGCTGCACCGCTTCTACGCCCATCCCGACCCCGCCGAACGGCGCCGGCGCTTCCGCCAGTTCGCCACTGGTCTGCTCCTGGCGCGCCGCCTCGGCTACCGGCTCGTCTGGACCATGCACAACCTCTATCCCCATGAGCCGCACGATCCCCTCCTTGACCGGCGGGCGCGGCGCCTGATGTGCGCCCTGGCGCACGCCGTGATCGCCCATTGCCACAGGGCGGCGGCCTTGCTGGCCGAGCACTTCGGGCGGCGCCACGACGTCTTCGTCATCCCCCACGGCCACTTCGTCGACGTCTATCCCAACACCATCAGCCGCGCGGCCGCCCGCCGTGCGCTGGACCTGCCGGACACCGCCTACACCTACTTGTTCTTCGGCAATATCCGCGCCTACAAGGGGGTAGAGCGCCTGCTGGAGGTCTTTGCCGGCCTGCCGGATCAGGACCTCCGCCTCGTGATCGCCGGCCGGCTGCACCCCAGCTACGGCGGCCCGCTGGGGAGCCCCGCAGCGCCCGCGCCGCTGCACGACCCGCGCATCCAGTGCCACTTTGGCGAGGTGCCGGTGGAGCAGGTCCAGGTGTACTTCAACGCCGCCGACGCCGTGGTCCTGCCCTTCGTCGAGACGCTGACCTCCGGCTCGGCCATCACGGCGCTCGGGTTCGGCCGCCCTATCGTCGTGCCGGCCGTCGGCTGCCTGCCGGAGCTGGTGGCCGGCCAGCCCTGCGGCGTGGTCTACGACCCGTCGGACGCGGATGGCCTGCGTCGCGCCCTGGCCGCAGTGCGGCTGATCGATGGCGCCACGGCCACGGCCGCCGCCCGCGCCCGCGCGCTCTCGCTGGACTGGGACGCCATCGCCCGCCGGACGCTGCGCGCCTACGGCCTGGTGGACACGGGACAGGGGGAGCGGCCGTGCTGAGTGAAGCGATCCTCGACCGCGCGCGGGCGCGGCTGGGGCAGCCGCCGTTCGCCGCCGCCGCGGCGCGCCTGCGTGCCGCCCAACGGGAGGATCTGGCGCGGCCGGTCATCGTGCCGCCGCCGGACCAGCCGGCCGGCTACTACCACGATTACTTCTGCCCTGAGCACGGCGTGCAGCTGGTCTTCGACTGGCGCTCGCCACGGGCGCACCGCTGCCCGGTGGACGGTGCTATCTACCGCGGCCAGCCCTACGATCGCTCCTGGTGGTGGTTCGTCAACCACGAGCATTCGGACGCCGCCTTCCGTCTGGCGCTGAGCTGGCGCCTCCAGGGGGAGCGCCCCTGCCTGGACCAGGCGGCCGCCATCCTTCGCGCCTACGCGGCGCACTATCCTGAGGCCGGCTGGCCAGCGGGCGATCCACGCCCGCGGCAGGGGAAGGTCGCCTACCACGCCCTGGACGAGGCGGTCTGGCTCATCCCCCTGGCCTGGGCCTATCACCTCATCAGGCCGGCGCTGGGCGAAGGCGCGCGGCGCGAGGTGGAGACGCGCCTCTTCCAGCCGGCCGCCGCGCACCTGATGGCGCAGCGCTGGCCGCAGGTGCACAACTACATGTGCTGGCTCAACGCAGCCGTCGCGGGGGCCGCCTCGCTCCTCAACCGCCCGGACCTGCTCGCTGCCGTCGTCGACGGGCCTTATGGCTTCCGGCAGCAGGTCGAAGCAGGCGTGCTGGCCGACGGCACGTGGTGGGAAGGCTCGGCCAGCTACCATTTCTATACGCTCGCCGCGCTGCTGGCCCTGCTCCGCTCGCTCCCTGAAGTGGCGCAGCACGGGCGTGCCCCCAGCGCTGGCGCGCTCCGCCGGCTCCCAAAGCTGCGACAGATGTGGCTGGCGCCCCTGCGCTGGGCCTATCCGGACCTGACGCTGCCGGCGCTGAACGACTGCTGGTACCACAGTAGCCTGGTTGGGGAGTGCGGGCACGGCATCCCCCCGGCCGCCGCCTTCTACGAGATTGGCGCCGGCTGGTACGGCGACGCCGCCTTCCATTACGTCCTCGCCGCCGCCTACGCTCGCGGGCAGGCGCGTGATTCGCTGGAGGCCCTGATCTTCGGCCCCGACGACGTCGCCGGCCCCACTGAGCGCACTCCAGCAGGAGGAGCCGGCACCCGCCAGCCGCGCCTGCTCACAACCAGCGCCAACCTGGCGGAACTCGGTGTGGCCGTACTGCGCGGCCCGAACAGACGCGCCGAACGGGACGAGCGAGAAGTCGTGGTCGCCCGCCCTGCTCCAGGCAGTGCGGGCATGGACCGGCGCACGTTCCTGCTGCTCAAGTACGGCCCTCACGGCGGCGGGCATGGTCACCCCGATAAGCTGGGTATCGTCCTGTTCGCCGAGGGGGAGCGTCTCTCGCCGGACCTGGGTACGCCCGGCTACGGCATCGCCCTCAACGACTGCTGGTATCGCCATACCCTCAGCCACAACACCGTCCTGCTGGACGGCCAGCGCCAGCCCCCCGCCGCCGGCCGGCTGCTGGCCTTCGCGCCCCGGCGCGCCACGCGTCGCGCCACGGGCGACCTCCACCGGCCGCGCCGGCCGGAAGGCTACGCCGGCTTTGGCGTCATCGATGCGGCCGTGGAGTGGCCGGCGGACGAGCCGGCGGCCGGGGCCTACCGTGGCGCCCGCTTCCGGCGCATCGTCCTCGCGCGCCCCAGCTACTTCCTGGACCTCTACCTCGTCTCCTGCCCGAGTGACCGCCAGATCGATTGGGCCTACCACCATCGCGGGCAGTTGACCTATCTTGGGCCGCCAGCCGCCGTCCCGCCGCCAGCCGGCGCATCAACCGGCACACCGGCCGGGTTGCCCGCTGTGGCCGTGCCGGAGCCGGTGCGCCCGCGCCTGGCGCAGCAGGCAGCGGGAGACGTGCTGGCGGCGTTCGCCACCGGCGCCGCCGCGCTCCACCTCTGGCTGGCCGGCATGGATGGCCTGAGCGGCGGCGCCGAGCCGTGGGTGATCGCCGCCGACGCGCCAGCCAACCCGGCTTCGGAAACCTTGGCCCTGCTGCTGCGCCGCTGCCGCGCGGCCGACGTCCTCTTCGCGGCCCTCTTTCACCCCTTTCGCGCCCCTGGCGGGCCCGCCATTCGCGCCGTCACCTGGCAGCGCATGGCAGCTGGGCTGGCCTGCCGTGTGGAGACGCGCCGCGGCAGCGAGCGCTGGGAGATCGCATGGCCGCCCGAGATCGCAGCCGTGGCGCGCCTGGGGAGCGCCGCCCGCGGCGTCCGTCAAGCGCCCGCGGGCTCCCCTGAAGGGGCAGCGGGCCCGCCGCCGGCGGGGCCGGTCTTCCGGTACCGGCCGCCAGCGAACGCATGAACCAACGCCAGGGAGTACATGAGCCAGCGTAATCGGAGAGAAGGCGGCGCGGCTGCGACCAAAGGGGGTGACGGCTGCCTCAGCAGCCGACGCGGAAGCGCTGCGCATCCCCGGCTCGCCGGTGAAAAAGAGCAAACAGAAGGAGAGAGAGCATGAGCCCTGACCAGAAGCTACGCACCATCCACGTCGGCGTCGGTACCCGCGGCAAGTCGCATGTGCGGGCGGCCCTGGAATGCGGTTACTGGCGCCCTGTGGCGCTGGTCGACATCGTGCCGGAGTATCTGGCCGCGGCGCGTGAGCTGACCGGCCTCCCCGAAGTGGCCTGCTTCACCCGCCTCGAAGACGCGCTCGACGCCGTCGACTCGGACGCCGTCGTCATCGCCTCGCCCGTCACCCTCCATGCCCAGCAGATCATGGCCGCCCTCCAGGCCAACCGCCACGTGCTCACTGAGAAGTGCTTCACCGTCGGGCTGGCCGACGCCGAGCGGTGCGTCGCCGAGGCGCAGCGGCGGGACCGCAAGCTAATGGTCGTCCAGAACGCCCGCCTCTACCCCGCCCCGCGCACGCTCCGGCGCCTGGTGGCCGAAGAGCGGTATGGCCCCCTGGGGCTGTTTCTGATGAGCTTCTTCAAGCCGCGGGGCGCGCCCTACAACCGCAGCCCGCACATGCACCTCTGGCAGCAGGGCGTGCATGAGCTGGACACCATCCTGGGCGTTGTCCAGCGCCCCGTCCGGCGCGTGTGGGGGCTGAGCAACAACCCCGCCTGGTGCGACTGGCCGTCCGAGTCCACGGTGCAGGCCATCCTGGAGTTCGAGGGGCGGGTATCCGGAACCTACGTTAGCACGTCCAACGCCCGCGCCGATGGGTTTGAGTTTCGCCTGGAGTGCGCCGACGCGGCGATCGTCGCCCCGCGCAGCGGCGGCCCGCTGCGCGTCCTGTGGGGGCCGCGCAACCGTCGGGAAGAACTCATCCCCGCCGACCCGCCGGACGTCCACGGACTGGAGCACCATCCGGCGGTGCGGGCGGCCCTGGCGGGGGAGACTGCCGGCCGCAGCATCGGCTCGCTGATCGACCTTCAGATCTACCGCGACTTCTACGAGTACGTCACGGCCGGCAAGGAGCCGGAGTCGTCGGGCCGGCGCAACCTGGAGACCATCCGCCTGATCGATGCGGTCGTACGCTCGACCGAGCAGGCGCGGCCCGTCGACGTCCCGCCAGGCTAAGCCCTTGCACGGTGCCACACTCGCTACTCGGCCCTCGCAACTCGGCGCTCGCTACTCGTTACTCGGCGCTCGCTACTCGCTACTGCCTCCTCCCGCCGGCAACCCTGGCGAGAAGCCGGCCTGAGCGGGCGGCGCGGTCCCACACCGTACAATCAGCGACGGGTGATCGACGGTCCAGCGCCGTCGATCCAGGGAGGAATGGAGATGGCACCACGATCAGCACCTGAGTCTACGCACCCAGCACCCAGCGGAGCTGACGCCGGCGGCGCTCGGCGGCCGGCGCCCGCGCGTCGCGCGGTCCTGGCCGG
>DAOTTI010000086.1:0-18210 GCA_034437795.1 Chloroflexota bacterium
GGCGCCGGCCGGCGACCAGCAGGCGCAGGTACGTCGTGGCCGATGTCCCCAGGCGGGCCATACGTCCCAGCGGGCGCACCACCACGCGCTCCATGCCTGCGTCGATGCCACGCTCCACCCGCTGCACGCCCGTGGCTGTGCGGCGAACCAGGCCGATGGCGCGATCGCCGAACCGTCCCACCGCCCAGGCGCTAGCGAGGTAGACGGCCGCCCAGATGGCAGCCATGACCAGCGAGACGATAGCCAGCAGGATGATCCCCACATCACGCAGGGCGCCTAGGGCGCCGGTGGCCCCCACACGCGCGGCCCCGGCGCCGGCGGCGCAGGAGCCGAGCCAGACGATGAGCACGATGAGGCCCACGCGGACCAGCAGCTGCCTCACGAGGTGGTGCCCTCCCGCGGCGAGACGTAGACCCCGCTGGTCGTGGGAACCTGGCCGGCACCGCTGGCGTCGCGTAGCGCCAGGTACCGCGTCAGGATCTCGGCCTCGGCGCGCTGGCCGGCTTCCCGCGCGTCCCGCTTTGCCTGCTCCAGGTGCTCCCGCAGGGCGGCGAGCAGGGCCGCGCCGCTGGTCGGGGCCGTGAGCAGGGCGCCGGCGGCGCCCAGCAGGCAGCCGGCGACGAAGCCGGCGGTGAACCAGGGGTGGCGGGGGTTCATCTGGTCCGCCCCCCGCGACCAATGGTGAGCAGGCTGCGGATCAGGGTCTGCAGCGCCACGGCCAAGGCGGCGGCTCGCGCCAGGGGCCCCACGATCACGTCGCCGACCACGGTACTCGTGCCGCGGACGGTGTCGCTGGTCCGGCGCACCGACTGGAGGATGGGATCGACCTCCGCTTTGAGGCCCTTGACCAGACGCCACAGCCGCCAGCCGAGGATGATGAGCAGAATGTTCGCCGCGAGCGAAACGAGCGCCACTACGATAATGATCACGTCGCGCGTCGCCCCAAGCCAATCCACGCCGGCACCTCCTAACGGCCCAGGGGGCACCGGGGCTGGCCCCGATCGTGCCGCCGCTGGGCAGTCGCTACCACCGTATGGTTCCACATCCAGCCGGCACGCCACCACAGCCGGCCGGTAGGCAGCCATCCGGACTGCCCGCAGGAACCTGTGGCCAGACGTCGTGCCAAACGTGCCAAATACGCGCTCAACTTTCGGATCCGCTGCTTACACCGCCATGCGCCGGCCGGCGCCGCCGGGACCGCCGGGGAGGGTGGCAGGGCACGGCTGGACGGCCGGGTGCTTCATCAACTTTCGTGCCAGAGCACCAATCGGCTAACCTCTGTATGCTCTGTATTGCTCTCACCTGCTGTGAATGGCCGGCCCGTCCGGACACGTCTCACGCGCGGGCCCGATGATCGACCGATGAAGGCGCTGGCACAGTTTGAGGCTTTCCTGGAGAGCCTGGTCGAGGGATCGCTGCGCCGGCTCTTTCGCGGGCGCTTGGAGCCGGTCGACCTGGCGCGCCGCGTGGGGCGCGTCATGGACGACCACCGGCGCGTCACCTGGGGCCGGCCCCTGGTCCCCAATCAGTACCACATCACACTGGCCCCCGCCGATTTCGAGGAGGTGCGAGGCTTTGTCGGCTCGCTCTGCCGCGAGCTGGAGAAGTTCGTGACGGAGCGGGCGGCGGAGCGAGGCTATGACCTCCCCGCGCCGGCGTCGGTCACCATTACGCCCGACGAGACGCTGGCCGCGGGGACGTTCCAGGTGCGCGCCGCCCTGGTCGATGCCGGCGGAATAGCCGGCCAGGGCGAGGCGGAGACGCCGGACGTGGCCGACTTCGGCCAGACCCGCCCCATGCCCCCGCTCGCCATGCCGGTCGGCCCCACCGGGTTCGAGGCGTTTTATCTGGTCGGCGAGATCGGCGGGCGGCGCCTGGCCTGGCCCATTACCGGTCCGCGGGTGAGCATCGGCCGCGGCCTGGACAACGACATCGTGCTGGAGGACGCTAGCGTCTCCCGCCACCACGCGGAGATCTCGCGTGAGGGGGCGCGCCTGGAGGTGCGCGACCTCGGCAGCACCAACGGCACCTGGGTCAACGCCGCGCGCGTCCACGCCGCGGCCATTCATCCAGGCGATCAGCTGGCGTTCGGCGCAGTGCACCTGGAGGTGGCGCGCCGCCCCGTGGAGTGAGGCGCCCTGGTGGTCGCAGCGCAGCATGGCCGTCATCACTCCCACTGACCTCGCCGTTCTGGGCCTGCGCTTGCTCTTCGCCCTGCTGCTCTATGTGCTGGTCGTGGCCGTGCTGCGCGCGCTCCAGGCCGACCTGCGGCAGACGACGCCGGCCACCGGCCATGCGCGCGGGGAGGCCAACGCCCGCCTGGTCCTGCTGGAGGCGGCGCCGGTCGACGGGCCGCCGGGGCGCGTGGTCCACCTCAACGGCGAGACCACCATTGGCCGGCGCCCAACGTGCCAGGTCGTGCTGCGCGACGATGCGGTCTCGGGGCGCCATGCGCGTATCCGGCGCCGCGGCCGGCACTGGCAGGTGGAGGACCTGGGCAGCACCAATGGCACGTTCGTGAACGGCGCGCGGGTGACCGGCGCCTGCCCGCTCCGCGCGGGGGACGTGCTGGCGGTTGGCCTGAGCCGCTGGCAGTTCGACGTGGAGGGGACGTGATGGCCTGGCGGTGGCGCGAGCTCGGGCTGGTGGCGCTCGTCTGCCTCGTGGGGCTCTGCGGGGCGCTGATGCTCTCGCTGGTCTGGAACCGGCCAATCACCGATCCGCGGCTCCGGCCGCTGTACGCCTTCCTGCTCCTGTTCCTGGCCGGGCACGCCGTGCTCAGCGGGGCGCGCTTCCGTGGCGACCAGGTGCTGATCCCCCTGGCCGGAGGCCTCACCGTCCTCGGCCTGCTACTGGTGACCCGCCTCACGCCGGGCCTGGCGCCCCGCCAGGCCACCTGGGCCGCGCTCGGTACCGGCGCCATGCTGGCCGTCGCCCTGGGGCCGTGGGAGTGCCGCCTCCTGGAGCGCTACAAGTACACCAGCGCCGCCGTGGGCATGGCGCTGGTGGCGCTGACGCTGCTGTTCGGCATCGATCCGAACGCCAGCGGGGCGCGTCTGTGGCTGGGGACGCGGGCGCTCTCCTTCCAGCCATCTGAGATCCTGAAGGTGCTCCTGGTCATCTTCCTCGCGGGCTACCTGGTGGATAAGCGGGAGCTATTGACCAGCAGCGTGGTCCGCTGGGGGCCGCTCCGGCTGCCGCCGCTACCATACCTGGCGCCCTTGCTCGCCATGTGGGGGGTCTCGCTGGCCCTCCTGGTGGGGCAACGCGACCTGGGCGCCGCCATCCTCTTCTTCGCCGTCTTCCTGGTCATGCTCTACGTCGCCATCGGCCGCGCGTGGTACGTCGTCGGCGGCATGGGCCTGTTCCTGGCGGGGGCCGCCGCCTGCTATGCCTTGTTTGCGCACGTGCGGGTGCGGGTCGAGCTGTGGCTCAATCCCTGGGTCGATCCCCTGGACCGCTCCTACCAGATCGCGCAGGCACTCTATGCCCTGGCCAGCGGCGGCCTGCTCGGGACGGGGCTGGGCCAGGGCTACCCGCTCTACGTGCCAGCCGCCCACACCGACTTTCCCTACGTGGCGCTATCCGAGGAGGCCGGCCTGGCAGGGGCGCTGGCCGTGCTGCTGCTCTACGCCGCGCTCGTCACGCGCGGCCTGCAGGTGGCGCTGCGCTCGTCGCAGCCGTTCAACCAGCTGCTGGCGACCGGTCTGACGTCGGTGCTGGCCATCCAGACCATGGTCATCGTAGGCGGGAACTTGAAGCTCATTCCGCTCACAGGGGTGACCCTCCCCTTCGTCTCCTACGGCGGGTCGTCCCTGGTGGCCAACTTTCTGATCCTGGGTGTGCTGCTCCGCCTGTCCCATGAGGCGGCGCGCGGGGGTGCGCGCGGGGCAGGGTGACCGGCACGATGGAACGGTACATCCGGCGGGTCGGAAACGCCTTTTTGCTGGGCTTCGCCTTGTTGGCACTTGGCGCCGGCTACTGGCAGGTCGTGCGGGGCCCAGCGCTGGCCGCCGCCCCCGGCAACCCGCGCGTGATCGAAGAGGTCCGGCGCACCGTGCGGGGCCGCATCCTGGACCGTACCGGCCAGGTGGTCGTGGAGACGGTGGCCGGCGAGCGCCGCGCCACCAGGCCGAACCTGGCGCACGCCACCGGCTACTACTCGCTCCGCTATGGCCGTACGGGCGTGGAGCGCGCCTATGACGCGGAGCTGGCGGGGCGCCGGGGCGTCCCCCCGCTGATGGACCTCCTGCGCCAGCTAACGGGGGCGCCGCGGGTCGGCGCCGACGTGGTGCTCACCATCGATAGCCGCCTGCAAGACGTGGCCGATCAGGCCCTGGGCGACGCGCGGGGGGCGGTGGTCCTGATGGACGTGCGCACGGGGGCCCTCCTGGTGGCCCTGAGTAAGCCGTACTTCGATCCGTCCAGGGTGGAGGAAGACTGGCCGCAGCTCTCGCGGGACGACGCCCGCCCGCTATACAACCGTGTCAGTCAGGGCCTCTACGTGCCTGGCAGCACCTTCAAGGCGGTGACGGCGGTGGCCGCCATCGATTCCGGCCTGATGCAGCCGTCCACGCGGGTCGCCGATCCCACGGGGGAGGTGACCATCAGCGGTTTTCGCATCACCGACGCCGAGCGCCCGCCGCGACCGGAGTTCGACTTCGCCCACGCCTTCGCCTGGTCGTCGAACGTGGTCTTTGCCCAGGTGGGCCTGCAGCTAGGGGAGGCGCGCCTGCGGGAGTACGCCGCGCGCTTCGGGATGGGCGCCAGCCTGCCCTTCGAGCTCGAGACCAGCCCGACGATCCTCTCCCGCACCGCTCCCATGTCCCCCGTGCTCCTGGCGTCCACCGCCTTCGGACAGGGTGAGCTATTGATGTCTCCGTTGCAGATGGCGCTCGTGGCGGCGGCGATCGCCCGTGACGGAGAGGTGCCTCGCCCCTACGTCGCTGCGGAGGTGCGCCGGCCGGATGGCGTCCTGCTCCGCCGGACGGAGCCGGCGACGCTGGGTCGGGCGATGGCCCCCGGCACGGCGGCCGCCCTGCGCGCGATGATGGCCCTGTCGGTGGAGGAAGGCTTCGCCCGCCGCGCGGCCATTCCCCGCGTTCGCGTGGGCGGGAAGACGGGGACGGCGCAGAGCGTCCCCGGCATGCCGGACCACTCCTGGTTCATCGGCATCGCGCCGGTGGATCGGCCCCGCCTGGCGATTGCCGTCCTGATGGAGTTCAGCGGCTGGGGGTCGCTCGAGGCGGCGCCGGTGGCGCGCCAGGTGCTTGAGCGGGCCCTGGCCGTGGTCCAGTAGCGCCGGCTCAGTTTCGCCGGTCGCGCAGGAGCAGGAGCGGCATCTTCCAGCGTAGCTCCCGCCAGCCGGCCAGGATGCGCTCGCGATCGGCCTCGCTCAGCTCCTCGTGTCCGTACATGGCGCGGACGTAGGACGCGGCGATGTCCTCGGCGGCGCCGTTGGGCGGGCCCACCAGGTCCCGCAGGCGGAGCACCTTGAGCGCGCCATCTCGCTCCAGGGTCTGAGTGAGGCCGTTGGTCACCTCGCGCGCATACTCCAGCGGGGTCTGCGACGGCCGGCGCTGGAGGCCGAACAACGCGCCGTAGAGGGTCATCCGCCGGTAGATGCGCTGGACCAGGTCACGCGTGGAGAGCTGGCGGCTGCCAAGCGTCGTCACCAGCCAGTAGCCCAGCGCCACCACCAGCAGCACCAGCCCCAGCGGGACCAGCGCGCGGCGCCAGTTCCAGCGCGTCCCCGCGCTGTACGTTCCGATCACCGGCGTGGCGTCACGATCGCCCGGCAGGAGCCCAGCCAGATCGCCCAGGTCGCCATAGTCGGCGCACTCGCCGTACTCGTAGCAGTCGATCGAATCGCCGAAGGCCGCCGCCGTCGACTCTTCAGGGCGCACGATCGGCGGACGGTAGCCCGATGGCTCGAACTTGATCCAGCCGTAGTTGGGGAAGTAGACCTCCGGCCAGGAGTGGGCCTCCTCCTCTGTGACGATGAACCGGTGCGTGTTGTTGTCGAACTTGCCCGCTACATAGCCGGTGGCCAGGCGCGCCGGGATACCCTGGAGGCGGAGCAGCACCACCATCGCCGTGGCGAAGTAGTCGCAGTAGCCCTGCTTCAGGTCGAACAGGAAGTAGTCGACGGCGTCCCGATCCGGCGGCGGGGGTTTGACGTCCAGCGTGTACGGGTAGCGGCGCAGGAACTGCTCCACCGCCACCACCTTGTCGTAGGTAGTCCGGCGCCCGCGCGTCAGGGTGTTGGAGAGGTCACGCACCCGCTGCGGCACGCCCGGAACCTGGAGGTAGCGCTGCCGGACCCAGTCGGGCAGGTCAGTGGGGGCGTTCCGCAGGTCCTCAGCGCTGGCCATGCTGGAGCTGGCCTCGACCGTGTACTTGAGGGATGGGATGGCGGGCTTCTTGGCCCGCAGGGACGAGTAATCGGTGACGTTAGGATCGGCGTTGCGCGTCAGGATCTTGTACGGGATGCTGAGCTGCAGGGGCTCGTCCGGGGCGTAGATCAGGTCGCTCCGGCTCTGGTTGATCTCGAAGGTGGCCTTCGTCCGCTTACGCAGCACGAACCGCGCTGGCAGAACGGGCTGCTTCTCGCTCCGCGCGATGGGCAGCTTGTCCTGGGTCAGCCACTCGCGACCGGTCCAGGTGTCGTAGGTCGCGCCCCGCCAGTAATCCGGCTCGCTGGCCTCCACCTGCATCACCACGCGCTGGCTGAGGCGGACCGGCCCCGTGAGCACCAGGCGATCGCGTCCCGAGCCGCCCGCGGCCTGGGGGCTGTTCACGCCGGAGAAGAGCCGGTTGGAGGCGTTCTCCACCTCGCTCCACTGCTCGCCCATGTAGTTCCAGAAGGCGTTGGAGAGCGGGTTGTCCCCGACCCGTGGCCCGAAGAAGGCCAGCACCGCCAGCAGGCAGATGACGACGAAGCTGCTCACCGTAATGTCGAAGAGCAGGCCGGACGGATAATCGACCGTCAGGCGCTCCCAGCGCTTCTGCAGTCTGGCCAGGTTGAGGCTGACGGCCAGGAGCAGCAGGGTAATGATGAAGATGGCGAACGGCCCCTGGGCCTGCCCGGTGTAGGTGACGTTGGTGGTGAGGGCAATGGCGCTGGGCAGGGCGGCGACCACCACGTCGTGCAGCCGGAAGAGGCCCCAGCCGCCGAAGAACCCTTGCAGCCAGGCCACGTAGGCGATGAAGAGCAGGAAGATGGCGTTGTCGGTGCTGGCCCGCCCGCTGACACCGACCTGCGTCCAGACGCCGATCCGGCCGCCGAACTCCGCGGCGCTGGCACCCAGGTGCTGGAAGGCGGCCAGCAGGGGCGGCAGGCCGGCCGGCTGGCGGAGCCAGGCCAGCGTCCCCGCCAGGGTCTGCGCCAGCAGGCCGGGCATCTCCGCTGGAGCGGGCAGCAGCCGGCCGACGACGGTGAAGGCCACCGCCGCCCCCAGCAGCGCGCCGAGGGGCACCGCCACCCACCCCCGCAGGGGCGAGCGCGCCAGGAGCGTCCCAGCGGCGATGCCGGCCAGGGCCATGGGATAGAGCAGGCTGGTCCCTTCCACCCAGCGGGCCTGGTCAATCGACCAGACGGTGCTGAGCACCAGGGCCAACAGGAGCAGGACCGAGAGCCAGCCCTCTTCCAGGTCGAAGAAGGACCGCTCCCGTGCCACAGGCTCCGGTCGCTCGAACAGGCCGCTCAGGGACGAGGCCGGTGGGGCAGACGTTGCCATTTGCACCTAAGTGTACGACGTGCGGGCGCCGGTCAGTTTGGCAGGCCCTGCCCGGCTCACCCGCGTTCCTCCCGTTGGCGATCAGTCCGTTGGCCATCAGTCCCCTCTCCCTCAGGAAGAAGGAGAGGGCTTGCTACTTGCTACTCGCCCCCTCTCCCAGAGGGAGAGGGCTTGGGTAAGGGCTCCGCTGATGGCTCATCCAGGCGAGGGCTCCGCTGGTGCGTTCGCGCCTGGCAGGATCGCCGGCCATCAAAGGACCGGTGGCGCCGATGTGCCAGCCCCGGCTTAGGCCCGCGCGGGGATCAGCGCCTGGCCGACCTGCCCGCGGCGCTGGGCCTCCCACTCCTTCTTGTCCACAGCAATGGTCCGGAATTGCTGCCCCCGTTCGACCGTGTGCACGATGAGGCCGGCCGAGGCCAACTGGCTGGCCAGCGCCTTGGCTGGCCTGGGCGCCCCGAAGGAAGCGGCGTCAAGCAGGATGATGGCCGGTGCGGCGGCGCGGTGGCGCATGATCGCCAGCGTGTTGAGCCATGCCGGATCGGTGGACGGCGTAATGACGACGATGGACAGGCCCTTGCCCAGCGAGGTGCTCACCTCGCTCATCACCCGCGCCAGCGGCACGTGCCCGTCGGCGGCCACCAGCGCCAGCTGCTCCATCAGGCGCCAGAGCTGGCGGGAGCCTTTGCCGGGCGGAATGACCACCTTCTCCGCGCCGTAGGCGACCAGGCCAACGGCCTTGTTCTCGCGGATGGCCGCGTGGATCAGGGCGGCCGCGATCTTGACGGCGTACTCCTCGGTCGATTCCTCGGCCTCGCCCGCGTGCACCGATGCGTCCAGGTCCAGGATGACCCACAGGTTGCCCGACGGCTCGAGGTCGAACTCCTTGGATTGAAGCTGGCCGCGGCGGGCGGTGTGGAGCCAGTGAATGCGGTGCAGGCTATCACCCGGCGCGTAGTCCCGGATGCCGGCCGCGTCGGTAGTGATCTGCTGGGTCCGTAAGCTAGAGCGCGAATTGCCTGAGGCCATCCCCCACGGCAGGGGGAAGCCGGGGATCTCCACCAGCGGGGGATAGACGATGAAGTTGGTCTCCGAGGGGTACGTGATCGTCCCCTGGAAGATGCCGAACGGGTCGCCGGTCAGGACCCGCAGGGGGCCAAGCCGGAAGAGGCCCCGCTTGCGGCAGACGGCCCGCGCCGACCAGCGGCGCTCGTCCAGCCCGCCGATACTCTCCACGACCCCAGGGTGGTAGTGGGGGATGGTGGAGTCGTCGCGCACCTCTACCCAGAGGGCGGGCAGCCGGCCGTCATTGCGAATGACGAAGTCCTCCTGGATCTTGTCGCCCACGACGCACCACTTGGTGCGCAGCACGCGCTGCACCGAGAGATTTTGCACCAGCCCGCGCGTCCAGAAGAAGGTGATGATGGTGAGGGCCACGATGGCGTAGAAGAAGTAGTAGAGGATGGGTGTCCCTGCGACCAGGGCCAGCACGAGCAGCACGATCGCCAGGAGGGGGACCGCCGGCTTCTGCAGGCGGAGCTCGGCGACGGCGGGGGGGAGGGGCTCCGGGGGCGCGGCGATCTGCGGCGGCACCACGCCCAGCGCCTGGAGCTGCTCCGACGGTGTCGGCGCGGGCGGCTCATCGGGTCGGTAACGTGCGCCCAGAGCCATCAGTCACCGCCAGTATACCCGAGTGGCGCTAGCCCGCCTCCCAGACCAGTAAGCCCTGCCAGTCGATGCCGAAGTCCATCAGGGAGGCGCCGGCCCCGGCCAGGGCCTGGCGCACCTCGTGCTCGCGATCGGCGTCGGCGAAGAAGAGCAAGCAGCCCCCGCCACCGGCGCCCAGGGCCTTGCCTCCTAGCGCCCCCGCGCTCAGGGCGCGGTCGTAGAACGAATCGATCTCGGGCGTGGTCACCGACGGGTGCAGGGCCCGCTGCCAGCGCCAGTTGTCGGCCAGGGCGTCGCCCAGGCCAGTGAGCTGGCCGGTGAGCAGCATCGCCTTCACGTCCCCTGCAATGCGGCGCAGTTCTCGCAGCGCCTCCACCGTCGATGCCCGCCCGTCCAGATAGGCGCCCATCACCGTCTCGATAATGTCGCCGGAGACCCGCGAGATCCCGGTATAGCAGAGCACCAGCCGTTTCTCCAGCTCGGCCACGGTGGCGGGGGCGAGGCGCAGCGGGCTCACCTCAGGGGCGCCGGCGCCAAACTGCATGAAGTTCACCCCGCCGTAGGCCGCGGCGTACTGGTCCTGGCTGCCACCGGCGACGCCGAGCTCGACCCGCTCTGCCCGCCAGGCGCGCGCCGCGGCCTCGTGCGGCGCCAGGCGGGCGCCCCGCCACGCCGCCAGGGCCCCGGCCAGCGCGACCCCCACCGCGCCCGAGCCGCCGGTGCCCGACCCGGGCGGGGCCTCGCTCCGGACGAACAGCGCCAATCCGCCCCCGTCAGCGCCGGCATCGCCCAGGGCGAGCCGGACCGACGCCGCCAGCAGCCCAAGGGCCGCATCCTGGCTCAGCGACGCGAGGTCGGGGACCTCAACCGTTCGGCCGTAGTCGGCGGAATGCAGGACGAGCCCTTGCGCGGCCGGCTTGACGGTGACGTAGCTGTAGCGGTTGATGGCCACGGTCACTACCGCCCCACCCTCCTGCTCGGAGAACGGGGGCACGTCCGTCCAGCCCCCGGCCAGGTCGAGCCGGATGGGCGCCCGCGCGCGCACCACGCTCATGGCCGAGCCATCCTTCCCGCGACGGGCGTCAGCCCTCGAGGTCCAGTGGGCGGACCATGGCCATCTCGTCGCAGCTGGCGAACTTCGGACAGCGGTAGCACTCGTACCACACCTTGAGGTGCAGCGTCCCCTTGTCCACCTGATAGAAGCCCAGCTTCTCGAAGAAGCCGGGCACCAGGGTCAGGGTGTAGACCTTGGCCATGCCCTGCTGCCTGGCCCGCTCGATGCAGGCCTCGGCCAGCCGGCGCCCGATGCCTCGCCCCGACGCGCTCTCAGCGACCGCCAGGCCGCGTACCTCCGCCATGCCCCCCGCCACCGGATGCAGGCCGCAGACGCCGAGCACCGTCCCCTCTTCGTCGTACACCAGGTACTCGTGGATAAAGGCCGCGAGTTCGGCGGCGGAGCGGTAGAGCATCTTGTTCTGGCGCGCGTACTCGTTGATGAGCGCCTGCATGGCCGGAATGTCCGCGGGCGTGGCCGGCCGGACGGTTCCGGCCGGCTGTTCCGGCTTGGCCGTGTCCACGGCGACGTCAGTTGCGGTGGCTTCCAGCATGCCCACGGACACTCTTCCAGGGGTGCCCGACAATGATACACAGGTAGCGGGGGTCTGCCACAGTGGCCGGCCGCATTGCGGGTGCGCGCACCACATTTGATCACTGGCCGTGGCGGAGCCAGAGGGAGGAAGAACCTCACCCTCTTCGGCCGGGGCCGCGCCAGGGGAGGACAGCCCTCACTCCCTTCGGCCGGGGCCGCGCCGGGGCGCGCCGGGGGAGGACCGCCCCCACCCCGTGCCCGCTCTCCCGCGTGCGGGAGAGCGGGCACGACGGCCACCGCCGTGCGGCCTGGCCGCGGTAGCGCCGGCAGGCGGGACCACCCAGCCGGCTCACCCTGGCACAATCTGTGAAGATGCTGCTTCCGTCACTGATGCCGTTGTCGAGGAGATCGCGCCGGTGTGCGGCACGACCCCCGTGTAGGCGGGGCCCGCCGCTGCAGGGTGAAGCGAGGTCAGGCAGGTCGTGCGTTCCCCCCGTCGCGTGCTGATCTTGACTTCTGATACCGGAGCGGGGCACCGTAGCGTCTCCAACGCGCTGATCGAGGCCGCCCGCCAGCGGCCCGAGGCGGGCCTGGAGCTGGTCGACCTCGATCCGTTCGTGGCGCTCCCGCCGGCCCTAGGTGGGGCGCGCAAGGCGGCGCCGGCGCCGCGCGCCGGCCGGTCGCTCATCGATCAGGTCGTCGGCCTGTACGGGCCGATCATCGTGCACGCCCCGTGGCTGTGGGGGCTGATCTTTCGAGCCGCCAACAACGACGTGATGCTGGGCGCCTACCTGAGTACCTTCGGCACGATCGTGCTGGAGCGGGTCGTCGCCGCCGCGCAGCGGATCGAGGCGGAGGCCCTGGTGTCCGTTCACCCGCTGGTCAACCACGTCATGGTCCGCGCCCGCCGGCGCCTGGCACGGCCCGTCCTCCCGTTGCTGACGGTGGTGACCGACCTCGTGGACGTGCACCGGTGGTGGGCCGCGCCGGAGATCGACCAGTACGTCGCTGGCAGCGACCTGGCCGCGCGGACGCTCGAGGCCTACGGCGTGCCCCCGCAGAAGATCGCCGTGCTGGGTATTCCCATCCGGCGCGAGTTTCAGCAGGTCGAGACGTCAGCGCGGGAGATGCGCCAGCGCCTGAGACTGGAGCCGGACCAGACTACCATTCTGGTCATGGGCGGGGGCGACGGAGCCGGGGGCATCGTGGACGTGGCGCGGGCGATTGCCGCGCTGAGCAAGAGGGGGGCGCCCCCCTTCCAGCTGGTGGTGCTGGCCGGGCGCAACGTGCGGGCGCGGATGCGCCTGGAGGCGCAGCCGTGGCCGGTACCGGTCCGCGTCCACGGCATTGTAGGCAACGTGGCTGAGCACATGATCGCGGCCGATCTCATCGTCACCAAGCCCGGCTCGCTCACGGTGTCGGAGGCGCTGGCCGTTGGCCGGCCGCTCGTGCTGGGCCGGCCCCTTCCGGGGCAGGAAGAAGGCAACGTGGCCTACGTGGTGGAGCGGGGCGCGGGGCTGCACTACCGGAGCCCGCGGGAGGCGGCCGACGCCGTCGCGTACCTATTGGAGAAACCCGATCTTCGCTGGGAGATGGGTCAGCAGGCGCTGCGCCTGAGCCGGCCGCGCTCGACCGAGCGCACGCTCGACCTGCTGCAGGCGCTCTTGCTGCGGCGCGAGCTGGGGACGCGATGATGGCCCGCCTGGTGGGGTCAAAGACGCACGGGCGGAAGAGGCGCGCTCCCTCCTTCGGCCCCCGCGCCCGCGTGGGGACGCGGAGACACGGGGATGCGGGGAGCCCTCACCCCCCTAGTGGGTCGTTTGTCATGCCCATTGCCATACCACCAGGGGAGCCAATGGCCAGAGCCACGGCAAGTGATCCACTAGCCCCCTCTCCCATAAGGGGAGGGGGAACGAGGGGGTTGGCCTGGGGCCGTCCGGAGCTGGCGCGCGGGTCCGGCGCGGCCGGCTGCGAGCGGTGCGGGTCACGCCGTCCATGCCGCAATAGGCAAGCGTCGTAGCGACTGGCACTATTGCTGCCGGCAGACTTCGAGCCTAATGACACGTTGATCCAATGATCCAACCCCTGAAGTCAAGGAGAAAGGACCCGCACATGTCTGACCTGCCCCTCCTGGCCGTGACGATGGGCGACCCGGCGGGGATTGGCCCCGAGGTGATCGTCAAGGCCCTGGCGGCGAACGACTTCTCAGCGCTCTGCCGTCCCCTGGTGATCGGTGACGCGGCGGTGCTGCGCCAGGCGGCGGGCGTTTGCGGGCTGGACCTGCCTCTCTGCCCCGTGCGTGAGCCGGAGGAGGCGTCCTGGGAACCTGGCCGCGTGGTGGTGCTGGACCTGGCGAACGTGGAGCCGGACGGCTGGCGCTGGGGGCAACTCTCCGCGTCCTGCGGGCGCGCCGCGATGGAGTACATCCATCGCGCCATGGCCCTCGTGGACGCCGGCCGCGCCCATGGGATCGTTACCGCCCCGATCAACAAGGAGGCGACCTCCCTGGCAGGCTACACGGAGCTGGGCCACATGGAACTGTTCGGGCGGGCGTATCGCGCGCCGAACCAGGCGACGATGCTGGTGAGCGGGAACCTGCGCTGCGTCCACGTCTCGACCCACTATTCGCTGCGCGAGGCGCTAGACCGCATCACGCGCGAGCGCGTGCTGGCCCGCATCGTCACTACCGATGAGGCGTTCCGGCGGTGGGGTATGGCCCGCCCGCGGATCGCCGTCTCGGCCGTCAACCCCCACGGTGGCGAAGGCGGCCTGCTCGGCACGGAAGAGAAGGAACACCTGGAGCCGGCCGTGGCCGACGCCCGCGCCCGCGGCATCGCCGCCTTTGGGCCGTATCCGGCCGACAGCGTCTACGTGCGCGCGATCCGGGGCGAGTTCGACGCCGTGGTGGCGATGTTCCACGACCAGGGACACATTCCCGTCAAGGTGCACGGGTTCGAGGAGAGCGTGAGCGTGGCGCTGGGGCTGCCCATCGTCCGCACCTCGGTCGACCACGGGACGGCGTTCGACATCGCAGGCACCGGGCGCGCCGATGCGCGCTCCATGGCGGAGGCGATCCGCGTCGCGGCCAAGATCTGCGCCGGGACGTGGCTCGCATCCTGAGCAGGGCATCCGGCAGCCCCGCACCGCTTCCGGCCTGATAAGCGTGCGCAGGAGTTCCCCAAGGCGCCAAGCCGCACGGGTGTGGCTTGGTTCCCCCTCTCCCGCACGCGGGAGGCGACGGCGGGGCCAAGTCGCGCGGTGAGGCCGCGTGGAGCAGGGGTGCGGTGCGGCCCCGACCGAAGGCGGCCCTTCCCCCAGTGCGGCGCGGGCGCGGCCGAAGGGGCGAGATCCGCCACCGGGGCTGCTTGGCCGGATGTTTTGCGAGCACCCCGCCTGATCGATCGGTGAGCGGTTCCTTTTCCCTGCGAGAGAGCCAAGCGGCCGGTGCGCCGGTAGCCGGACCTGCTGGGGCTGGTTCTCGCTCTGGGAGCCGGCTAGCCTCGATAATCCGGCTGGCGGCGCCCTGTCCCCTGTGGGAGAGGGAACTCATCACTGGCCGTGGAGGATCCCGGTGAGGGTGTCGGCTCCGCTGGCGAACGAGCCGGGCTGTGCCAGAGGCGGGGTGAACGCCGCCGCGCGCGCTCCAGTCGGTAAGGGTGAGCGCGGGCGCCGCGCACCGCTTCCAGCCGGTGATGTCAGCGCCGGCCGGTAAAGAGGTACATCACCTGGATGAACCAGTAGACGGCCACTGTGAGCACCGCCGCCAGGGCCACGAAATAGACGGCGATCACGGGTGATCCGCTCGTGGCGAAGAGCCAGTAGGCGGCGCCCAGGAGCAGCACGGCCAGCGTCACCAGCGCCAGCACCCGCGTGCCGGTGAGCTGCACGTTGATGGCGCGTAGAAACAGGCGCCTGGTCGGGCTCACACGTCGGGCGCGCCGGCGCGCTGGCCCTGCCGCCGGTCGTTCTGCTGGCTGCGACTCTCCCGCCATCCCACACAAGTGTAGTCATTGGCCCCCGCGGCGCGGGCGAGCGTCCCGTCCGGTGCCGGTCAAGCCGTTGCCGCGCGGCAGGGCCAGAAGGAGACGCTGGGCCGGATCGTTCATGAGCCGAGCCCTCTCCCTTTGGGCGAGGGAATTGGTCAATGCGGAGCCCTCACCCTCGCTCTCTCCCATAGGGAGACGGAACTTCTGACGGGCCGTGAAGGATCGGGGCCAGCGGGCCGGAAGGAACCGCCAGAAGGCGTCCGGCCACGTGTGAGGCAAGGCGCTGCCACCGCTACCACTGGAGCGCGTGCTTGACGTGCCGGAGGCGTGCCACGCGGCCGCCCTGCACGTCCACGGCGATCAGGTCCACGCGCCACTCTGCGTCAGCGTCCGTCTGCTCCCCTTGCTCCGCGAGGTAGGTCAGAGCGGTAGCGACCATCCGGCTGCCCTTGGCGGCCGTGATCGACTCTTCGGGTAGCCCGAAGCTGGCGCCGGTTCGGGTCCGGACCTCGACGAAGACGAGGGTGTGCCCGTCGCGGGCCACGATGTCCACCTCGCCGGCGCGACAGCGGTAGTTCCGCTTGATGATCTGGTAGCCGGCGCGCGCCAGATAATCCGCGGCGGCCTGCTCCCCCAGGGTCCCGATGGCGCGTCGCCCCCGCCCGAGTGCGGTCACGTCGCGCATGTTAGCGTGCGGCTCCGAAGCGTGCGCTACCCTGAGCCGGTGGCGGTGGTGGCGGTGGAGGGAGGGCGCCGGCTACGTGGTCCCGCACGCCGAGCAGGTACTTCATCGGTGCGAAGCTGCGCCGGTGGAGGGGAGAGACGCCGTGCAGGCGAAGGGCACCAAGATGGCGGCGCGTGCCGTAGCCCTTGTTCTCGGCCAGCGCATAGGCCGGAAAGCCGGCGGCGCGGCGCACCATCTCCGCGTCGCGGGTCACTTTGGCCACGATCGATGCGGCGGCGATACTCAGGCAGCGTTGATCCCCGCGGACCACGGCGCGCTGCGGGGCCGGCCATTCCGGCAAGGGGACCGCATCGGTCAGCAGGTAGTCCGGTAGCACGGCCGGCCCTGCGATGCGCCGCGCGCCCCAGAGCGAGCCGTCTTCCTCCGGGCAGATGGGCCGGCCGCAGAGACAGGCCAGCGCGGCCCGCATCGCCAGGCGCGTGGCCTCGAGAATGTTGCGCTGGTCGATCACCGGCGCCTCGGCCCAGCCGACCGCCGCTGAGACCGCCAGGCGGCAGATCGTCTCGGCCAGGCGCTGGCGTTTGGCTGGAGCGAGCAGCTTGGAGTCGGTGACGTCCGCCAGCAGCGTGCGATCGCGAAAGCACTCCAGCGGTAGGATCACGGCCGCGACGTAGACCGGTCCCGCCCAGGAGCCGCGTCCCACCTCGTCGACGCCGGCGATGCGGCAGAAGCCGGCCTGCAGGACCGCCTCCTCCACATCCAGGGAGTCGATGGCCAGCAACGGCGGCTGTCTCACCTGGGGAGCGCCACGCTGGGCGTCCGCGACGGGGCGTCCGCCTGCCACTTGCGTCCGGGAGGTGCCGGTTGCGCCGCCCACCTGCCGCAGGGCTCTACCCGGCTACGGGGTTCCGGCCGACGGCACGGGCGCCGAGCGAAGGCTTACGTCACGGTTACCGGCGGCCCTGGCCCTACGGCAGCCCATCGCCACCATGCGAGCGCGCCTAGCGAAAGCCTTCTTCGCGGATGCGGGCCGCCTTGCCCACCAGCCCACGCAGGTAATAAAGCTGCGCGCGGCGCACGCGCCCGCGCCGGATGACCTCGATCTTTTCGATCTGGGGCGAGTGGAGGGGGAAGGTCCGTTCCAGGCCGACACCGTGCGAGATCTTCCGCACGGTGAAGGTGGCCCGGTTGCCGGCGCCGCGCTTGCGCATGCACACGCCTTCGAACGCCTGCACACGCTCGCGGTTGCCCTCCACCACCTTGACGTGCACGCGCACGGTATCGCCCACGCGGAAGTCGGGCAGGTCCTTCCGCAGTTGCTCGCGCTCGATCTCGTCGATAACGTTAGCCATCGGTCTTGCTCCCGCCTCCCTCCTGGAGCGGGTCCTCGTGCTTGCCGGCTTCCGCCGGCTGTGATGTCGCAGTCTCGCGCGAGATTATAGCAGCCGCCTTCTGGAGCAGCTCCGGCGGCGCCTTCTGTAGCAGGTCCGGGCGGCGGGCGAGTGTCCGCTTGACCGCTTGCTCGAAGCGCCAGCGGGCGATGGCGGCGTGGTTGCCGGAGAGCAGGATCTCCGGCACGCGCCAGCCGCGAAACTCCGCGGGGCGGGTGTACTGTGGGTATTCCAGGAGCCCCGACGTGTGCGACTCTTCTCGCAGCGATTCGGGGGAGCCGAGCACCCCGGGCAGCAGGCGGACGACGGCGTCGACGACCACCATCGCCGCGATCTCCCCTCCGCTCAGGACGTAGTCGCCGATCGAGATCTCGCGGTCGACGGCGTGCTCGCGGACCCGCTCATCCACGCCTTCGTAGTGGCCGCACACCAGGAGCATGCTGGGCAGCTGAGCCAGCTCCTGGGCCAGCGCCTGGTTGAAGAGCTCCCCCTGGGGCGAGAGGAGGATGGTCTGCCCCCCGGGCTGGCGGAGCGCCTCGATGGCGGCAAAGAGCGGCTCCGGCTTGAGGACCATGCCGGCCCCACCACCGTACGGGGCATCGTCCACCGTACGGTGGCGGTCGGTGGTCCAGTCCCGCAGGTTATGGATGCGGAGGTCTAGGATGCCCTTGGCGATGGCGCGAGCGACGATGCTCTCGTGGAACGGCCCCTGAAACATACTGGGGAAGAGCGTGAGGATGTCGATCCGCATCACCGGCTGCCGGCGTGCCGGCTCTTGCTCGCCCCCCACGGCAGGTTCCGCACTCTGTGACGCCGGCTCGCCGGCGGAGGCGGGCGGGTCACGTTGCCCCCTGCTGGCCATCACTGCGCCGCCTGACGAAACGGTCATATGCGTGACACCTGATCACTCGCGCCGATCATTCACCAGCGGAGCCCTCACCCTAACCTTCTCACACAGCGGCGGGGAATTGTTCGCCGGCCGTGACTAAGGAGCCTCACCCTAGCCCTCTCCCAATGGTAGGGGGATCTCTCCAAGGGGGAGGAGATCTCTCACCAGTGGAGCCCTTACCCTAATATTACAGTTCCCCTTCGGAGTAGACTTTGAGGAGATTGCTCTGGAGGTATTGGAGGACAGTGGGACGCAGGCAAGCACGCG
>DAOTTI010000087.1:0-10966 GCA_034437795.1 Chloroflexota bacterium
CGTTCACGCCGCCGGCGGCGTCCCCCAGCGCCAGGAGCGCCGGCACCCGCGCCGCGTCGAGCGCATCCGCGTCCGAGAGGTCGCGCGGGAAGAAGCTGAGCCCGATCGCCGGCGGCTCCTGCTGGTAGGCGAAGGCGTTGTGCGGGTGGATGCTCTCCTCCGCCTCGCACTCCACCTCGAACCAGGTCACCAACGGATGTCGGCGCAGCCACAGCACCACGTCCCGCAGCACGTCCTCCACAAACTTGGGGTGGTAGTACCCCTTCTCCGTGATGTACTTCTCGTCCGGCCGCTTCACCAGGGGATAGATCTCGCAGCTCCCGAACCGCTCGAGCTCCGCAATCAGGTCTTCCAGCCACAAGAACTGCCCGCGTACCGTGCGCAGCTTGACCCGCAGCCAGGCCCGCTGGTTGTGCGCCCCCGCCACCGAGATCTCCTTGCTGCATGGGCACACCGTCGTGATGGGCACGTGCACGCCGACCACCAGGTCGTAGCCCACCTCCTTGCAGAGCATGGCGTCGAACTGGCAGTCGTAACCCATGGTGCTCTCCTGCCCGCTCACCGGCGCCCGCTTCTTGATGAAGTACTTGAAGCCCACGTGGATGTGGGCGCGGTCGGCGTTGAGCCGGCGCCGCGTGTCCGCCAGGATGTGCTCGAGCTGCCCGCTGGACGACGGCTGGTCCTTCCACTTCTCCAGGATCTCGATGAAGCGGCTCATGTGCGTCCCCTTGTAATGGCGGGGCAGGTCTACACTGAGCCGTATCTTCGCCAGCACCGTCTGAAACCCGCCCTCCTTCTGCTTGATCCGGAAGGGGAGCTCCACGTTCTTGACGCCCACTCGCTGCAGGTCCACCTCGCGCACGTCCACGCGCCCCTGCACGTCGTTCATTGCGCTGTGAATCATTTGTAACCCGTTTCCTAAGCATTCTAACCCCCGCCTCCACCCGACCTTCGCGCCCTCGCGCCCCGCTCGCAACCTTCGTCCCGCCCGTGCGTTGGTAAAGTGCGGCTCGGACTAGAACAAATGCGCTACCATGCGCGGAGCCCCCTCGCTCCCGCCGGGGCGAGGGAGGGCAGGGGATGAGACGTTGAGGCCAGACAAGATCATTATCCGCGGTGCTCGCGAGCACAACCTCAAGAACGTCACCGTCGAGATCCCGCGCGACCAGCTAGTCGTGCTCACCGGGGTCTCCGGCTCCGGCAAGTCCTCCCTGGCCTTCGACACTCTCTACGCCGAAGGCCAGCGCCGGTATGTGGAGAGCCTCTCCAGCTACGCCCGCCAGTTCCTGGGAGCGCAGCAGAAGCCGGCGGTGGACTACATCGCCGGGCTGTCCCCCGCCATCTCCATCGAGCAGAAGACCGCCTCCAAGAACCCGCGCTCCACCGTCGGCACCGTCACAGAGATCCATGACTATCTGCGCGTGCTCTATGCCCGCATCGGCGAGCCCCACTGCCCCTCCTGCGGGCGGAAGGTCGGCGCCCAGACGGCCGAGCAGATCGTGGACCAGATCCTGGCCCTGGAGCCCGGCTCCCAGTGGCTCATCCTGGCGCCGGTGGCGCGTAACCGCAAGGGCGAGTTTCAGGACGTCTTTACCCAGGCCCGCAAGGATGGCTTCGCCCGCGTGCGCGTCAACGGGCGCATCTACTCCCTGGACGAGCCGATCAAGCTGGACAAGAAGCGCAAGCACCTGGTGGACATCGTGGTGGACCGCATCCGGATCCCCGCACCGGATGAAGGCGACGACGTCGACCGCGCCCGTCTCACCGACTCCGTCGAGACCGCCCTCCGTTTCGGTGAAGGCGCTCTCGTCCTGGCTCCCTACGGGAGCAGTGGTGAGCCAGGCGCAGCGAGCAGGGCGTCGCGATCCACAGGAGACAACCCACTACTCGCAACTCGCACCTCGGGCCAGGGTGAGTCGGGCGGCGGGCTGAAGGGCCTGGCCGCCTGGGCCGGAGACCTGCTCTTCTCGGAGAAGAACGCCTGCCTGTACTGCGGGCTGTCGTTCGACGAGCTCAGCCCGCAGATGTTCTCCTTCAACAGCCCGGCCGGCGCCTGTCCCGAGTGCCTGGGCCTGGGCACGACCATGGAGGTCGATCCGGCCCTAGTCGTCCCTGATCCGTCAAAATCGATCCGCGACGGCGCGATCGTGCCCTGGGGCGAGCAGGATGACGAGCAGGAGGCCGGCACCTCCTGGGGCGACCAGTTCCGCGCCCAGATCCTGGCCCACTACGGCATCTCGCCGGACGTGCCGTTCAAAGACCTGCCCGCGTCCCAGCGCCAGATCCTGCTCTACGGTGCCCCTCAGGCAGGCGAGAAGATCAAGGTCACCTGGCGCAACAAGGACGGCTCCCACGGCTCCTGGTTCTCCCGCTGGGAGGGCGTTATCCCGCGCGTCAAGCGCCGCCTGAAGCAGACCCACTCCGAGAGCGTGCGGGAGCACCTGCTCCAGTTCTTCTCCCAGCAGCCCTGCGGGGCCTGCGGCGGCGCCAAGCTCAAGCCGGAGGCGCGCGCCGTCACGGTCGGCGGCAAGAGCCTTGTCGAGGTGGAGCGTCTCTCCATTGCCGAAGCGCTGGCCTTCTTCGAGCGACTGGATCTGCCGGCGCGCGAGCAGGTCATTGCCCAGGAGCTACTCAAGGAAATCTGCGGGCGCCTGCGCTTCCTCATGAACGTCGGCCTGCACTACCTCACGCTGGACCGCGCCGCCCCCACCCTCTCCGGCGGCGAGGCCCAGCGTATCCGCCTGGCCAGCCAGATTGGGTGCGGGCTGGTCGGCGTTCTATACATCCTGGACGAGCCTTCCATCGGCCTCCACCAGCGCGACAACGGCAAGCTCATCCGCACGCTGGAGGACCTGCGCGACGTGGGCAACACCGTCGTGGTCGTCGAGCATGACCTGGAGACGATGCTGGCGGCCGACTACATCATCGACTTCGGCCCCGGCGCGGGGATCCACGGCGGCGCCGTCGTCGCCTGCGGCTCGCCCGCCGAGGTCGCGCGCCACCCCCACTCCCTGACCGGCAAATATCTCTCTGGCACGCTGCGGATCCCCGTGCCCGCGCAGCGCCGCGCGCCCGGCGACCGGTGGCTGGTCGTCCACGGCGCGCGGGAGCACAACCTCAAGGACATCACCGTGCGGTTCCCGTTGGAGACGCTGGTGGTGGTCACCGGCGTCTCCGGCTCCGGCAAGTCGTCGCTGGTCAACGAGATCCTCTACAAGGCCCTGGCGCGCGACCTGATGCGGGCCGGCGCCAGGCCCGGCGCGCACGAGCGCATCGAAGGCGTGGAGCACCTGGACAAGGTCATCGCCATCGACCAGGATCCCATCGGGCGCACGCCCCGCTCCAACCCCGCCACCTACGTCGGTGTCTATGACGGCATCCGCGACCTCTTCGCCCAGCTGCCGGAGGCGCGCATCCGCGGCTACAGGCCCGGCCGTTTCTCCTTCAACGTCAAGGGCGGGCGCTGCGAGGCCTGCCAGGGCGACGGCCTCAAGCGCATTGAGATGCAGTTCCTGGCCGACGTCTTCGTGCCCTGTGAGGTCTGCCACGGCAAGCGCTTCAACCGCGAGACCCTGGAGGTCACCTTCAAGGGCAAGAGCATCGCCGACGTGCTGGAGATGACCGTCGATGAGGCGGCTGCGCTCTTCGCCAGCGTGCCCCACGTCGCCCGCATCCTGCAGACGCTGATCGACGTCGGCCTCGGCTATATGAAGCTCGGCCAGCCGGCCCCCACCCTCTCCGGCGGCGAGGCCCAGCGCGTCAAGCTGGCGAGAGAGCTGTGCCGCCCGGCCACGGGGCGCACCCTCTACGTACTGGATGAGCCGACCACCGGCCTCCACTTCGCCGACATCCAGAAGCTGCTGGACGTGCTCCAGCGCCTGGTGGAGAGCGGCAACAGCGTGGTCGTCATCGAGCACAACCTGGACGTGATCAAGACCGCCGACTGGATCATCGATCTGGGCCCTGAGGGCGGCGACGGTGGGGGCGAGATCCTGGCTGAGGGCCCGCCGGAGCACGTCGCCACAGTGGAGCGTTCCTTCACCGGCCGCTTCCTGCGCGCCGCGCTCGGCCTCGCGCCCTACCCAGCGCTCGATGGCTACGATCGGCCGGACGGCAGGGCCTCGATCACTGAGAGCGAGACGGCGAGCGAGCGCGCCCTGGAAGGCCATCCGGCGCTCAATGGCCAGGATGCCAGCCAGACGCCGGACGGCGCGCTGGCCATCACTCCCGCCGCCCTGCGCGCGCTGCGCCTTGCGCTTGGCCTCTCCCAGGCCGAAGCCGCCCAGCGGATCGGAATCTCCCGCGGCCTGCTGGCAGAAGCTGAACGGGGGCGCCGCACCGGCGAGCGCACCCTGGCGCGGATCGCGCTCGGCCTCCGTGAGATCGCTGCCGCGCCCACTCCGGCGCCTCAGCCGGCGCCGAGGAACTGAAACCCGGCCACGCGGCTCGCCTGGATTATTCACGACCAGCGAGACGAGTCCGTCTCCCTGTGGGAGACGGTTAAGGTGAGGGCGCCGCGTCGTGAATAATCTGGGCTACGTAGGCGCTGGTACGTTCGTGCGGGACAGGACTGCCGCGCATCGATGGACATGGCGGCGCGAACATACCAGCGGACAGTTGGTCACCGGCTGAGACGCTACGCTCGCCTGGAGCCCTGCGGAGATAGCCGGTCTTTCCATGCGTCGCTGGTGCCCTAGTGCACCATCAGGCCAGCGATTTGGCATGGCCTTCCCTGGTGCGCGGGCTGGCATTCCCAAAGAGGTCGTCTGAAACAGCACTAGCGGGGCATGGCCGGTTCTTCACGAGGCGGCGCCCTCACCACCGCCCGCTCCGCGGGCCTTCCCACAGGGACCGCGAACTCTCCGCTAGCTGCGAAGAACCAGGCTCGTACCTAGCCACGGTGTTTCTGCTGAGTTCCGCAATCTGGCCTGCCTCTAGCAGGATCACCGCGGCGGAGTACTGGTCGGCCGAGTGCCCCGACTTCGGCACCTTGCCATCGTCCTCCATTTGCCACTGGGCCAGATACCGGTCGTGATCCGCCGCGAGGTCGCCGGGCTGCGATTGTCGTCGTCTCCCAGTCCAGCTAGCTGCCAGACGGGATCCTCTTCCGCCGGGATCACGTCCTGTGCCATCCGCCGCAGGCCGGGGCGCACAACATCGAACATCGACCGCGCTGCTCGGCCTACCATTCAGGACCTCCATCGAGATCATGAAGGAGCGTTCATGATCCCGAGCTATGCTGGCGCTCGCCATCGCCAATGCTCCGGCGGCATCGCCGTGTCCCCGGAGCCACCGATATAATCTGCCACCAGAGGAAGGACAAGGAAGGACCAAGCACACCTCGATGCGTGTACTCCGTGCCCCGATGTACTCCGGCTTCTGCGGCGGGGTCAAGCGTGCCTGGAACCGGGCCGTCAAGGCCGCGACTGAGGCCGCCGCCACTGGCGAAGAGACCGTCTTCATCTCCGGCAAGCTGATCCACAATACCCCCGCCATGCGGGAGCTGGCGGCGCTCGGCGTGCGCGAGCTGACCGCGGAAGACATCCAGCGGGGCGTCACCGGTAAGACGCTGATCATGCGCGCCCACGGCGAAGGCCCCAGCACCTTCGAGCGGGCCAGGGCGCTGGGCCTGAACGTGATCGACGCCACCTGCCCCATCGTCACCGCGGTGCAGAAGATCGCGGTGCAGCTCGAGGAAGAGGGTTACCAGGTCATCGTCTTCGGCCACCGCAACCATCCGGAGGCCAGGGCCACCGTCGCCTATACCAAGCGCGGGTTCATCATTGAGTCCGCCGAAGAGGCGCGCCACCTGCCACGCTACCCGAAGCTGGCCTCCATCGCGCAGACCACCATGCTCCAGCGCGACTACCTGGAGCTGGTGGAGGTCCTCAAGACGAAGGCCGACGTCTATGAGGACCGTGGCCGCATCTGCGGCTGGACGCTGCACGCCCAGCAGGAGGCGGTCGAACTGGCCAGGCAGGTCCAGGCCATGGTCGTCGTCGGCGGCCGCGATAGCTCCAACACGCTCCAGCTCGTCCGCGTCTGCCGCGAGGTCTGCCCCACCTACCACGTCGAAACGGCCGGCGAGCTGCGCCCTGAGTGGTTCGATGGCCTGCACATCGTCGGGGTGGCTGCCGGCGCTTCCACCCGCGAGACCGACATCTCAGCCGTCGTCGCCTTCCTCGAGACGCTCCCCACGACCGAGCGCGCCCCCGAACCGGCCCTTGTGTAGGCCCTGCGCACCCTGCATGCCTGCCATGCAGCGACGCATCAGGGGTCGTCTCATGGCCCTGGCGGTGCTCAGCGCGCTCGCGGTCCGGCGCGCCCAGCGTGTCGTAGAGCGCCTCCTTCACGTCATCCTTGGCTAGCAGCGCCAGCCGGAGCTCCGACGCCAGGCGGCGCACCAGCGTCGTCTTCCCCGTAGCCGGCGCGCCGCCGACGAGCACCACCAGCGGGCGCGTGTCACTCCTGCGCCCGTGCCCGCCGGCCACGGGCGCTCGATATATGGGGGCGCGCGGTCCGGCCCAGCGCCACCGATCGCTCATGCGCGGGCCTACCTGCCGGAACGGCTCAGGGGACGCAGGCCGGCGTACACGGGGGGAGCCGTGAAGCGCCCCTTGATCAGAACCATCGGGACGAGCAAGGCACACGTCCGTCACGAGACAGTCCGGCACGAAGCAATCTGGCCCGCCAGGCGCTCGTGAAAACAAGCCGTGAAACTGGTTCCCCGTGAAACACTTCACCTGAGGCCGCTCCGCGCCCGGCGCCTGGCTATAATCCCTCCCGCCATGCCATCGCCGGCCACAGCCCCCGGCCTCGATCCTAAGGCGGTTGCCGCTGCCCGCAGCCGGGCCATCATCGACGCCTTGGAGCGGATCGCCCCCACCCACCTGCTGTGGCTGCCCAGCAGCACGCTCAAAGCGGTCATCGACCACGCCGAGCGCCGCGCCCAGGATGGCGCCTGGCTCTCGTTCCCCATTACCCGCGAAGAGGAGGCTATCGGCATCGCCGCCGGCCTCACCCTTGGCGGCGGCCGGCCCGTGCTCGTCATTCAGGATAACGGCCTGGGGAACGCGCTCACCGCCCTCACCACCTTCCCGCAAGCCTACCACATCCCTCTCCTGGCGATCGTCTCCCAGCGCGGCGGCCTCAACGAGTACAACAGCATGATCCACACCTTCTGCGAGCACGTCGACGACGTCGTCGCCGCTGCCGGCCTGCGCTCCTTCAGGCTCGATGAGCGGGTGCCGCTCGACCGCTGGTCTGCGACGATCGTCGCTGCTTGGGAGCACGCCGCCATGACCCACCGCCCCGTCCTCGTGCTCTGTAACCTGCTCTTCTAGTGCACCATCAGGCCAGCGATTGGGCATTGCCTTCCCTGGTGTGCGGGCTTGCATTCCCAAAGAGGTCTTCTCTAACAGCACTAGCGCCCTCCCGTCTCCCCCTTCCCCGCCAGCCTGCCGCCGCCACACCAGCCACTCTCCCCATATCCTCGCCACTCGCCACTCGCTACTCGCTACTCCATCCATGTCTGAGCAACGGCCCACCCGCTTCGACGCCCTCGCCGCCGTCGCGCACGCCTTCCCCGCGGAGCCCATCGTCGTCGCCCTGGGCACGATGGTGCGGGAGATGCTGCTCGTCGGCCGCAGCGATAACCATCTGTACGTCCTCGACTCCATGGGCCTGCCGCCGGCCATCGGCCTCGGCCTGGCCCTCTCGCCGGCGGCGCAGCGCTTCGACAAGGTAATCGTCGTCGAAGGCGATGGAGGGATGCTCATGGGCCTCTCCACCCTGGCCACGATCGGCCTCCTCCAGCCGGAAAGGCTGCTCCTGATCGTCCTCGATAACGGCGCCTACGCCGCCACCGGCATGCAGCGCAGCGCCGCGCCGGCGGTCGACTTCTGCGCCGCGGCCCAGGCCTGCGGCATGCGCGCCCAGCGCGTCGCCACCACCGCCGCCCTGGAGCAGGCGCTCCAGGAAGCGCGCCACACGCCCGGCCCCGCGCTCCTGCATGTCCCTATCGGCCCCGAAAACCGTCCCGCCCCCTACTTCCTGCCCGACCCGGTGGAGCTGACCCTCGCCTTCCAGCGCTTTCTGGCGCCACCGTCATTGGCGGCGCGCTCCTCTGGCGCTCCCCACCAGCAGCACGGGTGACGCAAGGTGTCCGGCGCCATTGCCCATCTTGGCGGCGGACTGGTGCTGCGGCGCGCCACCAAGCGCGACGCGGACGCGCTGGCGGCCTTCAACGCCCGCATCCACGGCTCGCCGGAAGCGCCCAGCGACGGCATCGCCACCTGGACGCGCGACCTGCTGTCCGGCGCCCACCCCACCACCGGACCCGATGACTTCACGGTGGTCGAGCACGCCCCAACCGGCGCCATCGTCTCGTCCCTCGTCCTCATCTCCCAGCGCTGGTCCTACGGCGGCATCGAATTCGGGGTTGGCCGGCCGGAGCTGGTGGGCAGCTTGCCTGAGTACCGCCGGCGCGGGCTGATCCGCCGCCAGATGGAGGTGGTTCACCGCTGGAGCGAGGAGCGCGGTGAGCTGATGCAGGCCATCACCGGCATCCCCTGGTACTACCGCCAGTTCAGCTACGACCTGGCGCTCCAGGCCCATACCCCTCGGGCGGGATCCCCGCACAACATCCCCAAGCTCCCCGAAGGTCAGCCGGAACCCTACCGCGTCCGTCCTGCCACGGAGGCTGACCTGCCTTTCCTGGTGGCGCTGCACGATCAGGTCCGTACCCGTTACCTCCTCACTGTCGCCCGTGACCGGTCTCAGTGGCGGTACGAGCTGAGCGGACGCAGCGAAGGGAGCGAGGACCGGCTGGCCGTTTGCATCATCGAGCGGGCGGACGGTCCAGACGCAAGCGCGCCGGCCGGCTACCTGGCGCACTGGCCGGTCAGGTCTGCCACCATCTACGTTCGCGCCTACGAGCTCCTGCCCGACGCCTCGTGGCTGGAGGTGTCGCCGAGCGTGCTTCGCTACCTCGCGGGCCTTGGCGCGGCGTGGGAGCGGAGCGCGCCGGGCAGGCGATTTGAGTCGTACTGGTTCTCCCTGGCGGCAAACCACCCCGTCTATCGCACGCTGCCTTCTTGTTTTCCTCTGCGGCCGCGCCCCGAGGCCGACTACGTCCGCGTGCCCGACCTGGCCTGCTTCCTGCGCCAGATTGCGCCAGCGCTCGAAGCGCGCCTGCGCGCCTCGGCCGCCGCGTATACGGGCGAACTCAATCTGAGCTTCTACCGCGACGGCGTGCGGCTCGCCTTCGAGCGCGGCCGCCTGACCAGGGTCGAGCATTGGCCGCAGCCGGAGCGCTCACAGGCCAGCGCCGCCTTTCCTGAGCACACCTTCCTCCACCTTCTCTTCGGCCGGCTCACCCTCGACGAGCTGCAGCACGTCTTCACCGACTGCCTCGTCCGCGGCGATACCGCTCGCCTGCTCGTCGAGGCGCTCTTCCCCCAGCAGCCGTCACACGTCTGGTACCTCAGTTAGCCTGCATTCTCCGCGATCGGCGATCAGCTCCCTCTCCCCATGGGAGAGGGTTAGGGGCCGGCCCCGACCCGGACCTGGCCTGGCGCCGCTCCCTCTCCCTGAGAGGGTTAGGGTGAGGGCGCTGCTCGTGCATACTCGGCCATGCGCTTCCGGAGCACCAGCGACGGACGCAACGGCTGGCCTGTTCCACAGCCATCCGGGGGAGCCGGCCGTATGCACGAGCGGTGCCGTGACCCACTTCCCCCAGCAGAGCCGTCCCCCGCTCCCGCCGACCGCGGGAACGCCGCGGGCCGAGTGTGGCCCGAGGCTAACGTACGAACCGCGCGCAGGTAGCGAACGACGCAGGCGCGCCCTATCCAGCCGGCGGTTATCCACAAGCTGTCCACAGGTGAGGCGCGCCCGGGGCCGGCGCGTTTCCACGCCAGGAATGTGACGCGCTGCTCGCGCCGGCCGTCTCCGCCATCGCGCTCCGGCGGTCCGGCACGAGCCAGGCGCCACGCCTCTGGTAACTGCCTATGGAGACGCACGTGTTGGCAACGGAGCACGCCGCCCGCCTGCAGTCACGCATCGCGGCCATCGCCCAGGCGGCAGAGGATGCGGCCGCCGCGGTCGATGCGCTGAGCGCCGACCCCGCCATCGGCGACGCCGCCTACTGGCTGCCGGGCCTGAGGCAGGCGCTGGACCGCATTCAGCTGGAGTGCGCCGACCTCCAGTTCGGCGCGCGCGAGCTTCGGAAGGCGCTGCCCTCGCCCAGCGCCCTGCAGCCTCGCCTCATCTAGGCTGGGCGCCGGCACGGGCCGCGTCTCACAGGTCGCACCCGCTCTTTCGGGAGTGCCCCCTTCTCGTCACCTCGCCCACCACTGGTCGCAATCGGCACCGCCCTCGGTACGAAGCTCACTACTGGTCTTAACTCGGGAACACCGCCCTCGGTACGAAGCTCACTACTGGTCCCAAGGAGAGAGATGATGTCTACCATCGCCGCCCAGTCTCCGGACCTCCCTGATCCCGCCCCCGAGCCGGCCTCGCCGCCGGCCGCCGGGGCCCGAGGCGGGGCGGCCCACCCTGCCCCCGAAACAGGAGCGGCGCCGGCCGGCCCCCCCAGTGAGGCGCAATCGCTGGAACGCATGGCGCGCCTGCGCCAACTGGTCCGGACGCAGGGCATGGATCCGGAGCAGGCAGCCCGTGAGGTGGGCGTGGACCCCATCATCGCCCAGCTCTGGCTGCGCCTGCCGGATGACCTGTGGCTCGCGCGGCGTGCCCCCGCCGCTACGGCGCCCGGCGCGCCACCGGCGCCATCCACCCCGCCGGCCACCGTGCCCGCCAGCGGCCTGCGGCGCGTGATCACCTGCCGCATCCCTGCCCCGGCCTACGATCGCCTGCGCCAGGGCGATCTGCCCATGCTGGCGGCCGCGGCCGCGGCCCTGGAGGCTGGCCTGGCGCAGCCGCTCCCACCCGTGGCGCCAGGCGCCTGGCG